>JANNGQ010000172.1:0-2206 GCA_031403975.1 Planctomycetota bacterium | reverse complement strand
GGAGATCATCGGCGACCACATCTGGAATACGTTTAAGAAGTGGCCCGTCTATTCAAAGTTCTTCGACAACATGGCTTCAGCGGGGACCGGGGCAGACTTGTCGAGCCACTCGATGCACTCAAACCATGCGTGCATGACGGTCCCCCGGGTCCTCGCATCGACGAGGGGCTGTTTCAGGGCCGCAGCCCTCGATTTCGCCGTGGGTCCAGTTTCGCTGCGTGATCCGTCTGACTCGGCGACGGGCAGGTACAACCGAATCTCATCATGTCTTGACGGAGCCCTGCGACGAAGCCCTCGACGGCGACCGTCGGGCATCGGCGCAAGTGGAATGCGCGGGACGGCTGCGATCGCCGGTGATGCTGTCAACTCGGCGGCAGCGAGCAATGCCGGGACGTGCTGGTGCCAATTCGGATCGCCGGTCTCAAAGATTGTCGACGACGGTGGTGCCTGGTTGCCGCCGGCGAGCGAAGCCAGCAGGAGTCCCGAGTACGTCTTAGGCAGTTTGTCCGTCGTCACCGGTGAAATGAGCAGGTGCAGACTGTGAATGGCCCGCGTCAGCGCCACATAGAACACACACAGACTCTCTGACACCTGCCGGGCAATTGTGTCATCAAACGCGGATTGCAGTGACAGCGGCAGCAGCGGCCGCAAAGACTTCTTTGTCCACACACAGACTCGATCCGGAGATTCGCCGGGTGCCGGGCCGGTGAACGCCGCCTGAGGGTTCTGAAAGACCTGTCCGTCCAATTCCGGCAAAACGACAACGTCAAACTCCAGGCCCTTGCTCTGATGCACGGTCATGACGCGGACAGGAGCCAATACCGATTTCTGAAACTTGCTGTTCTCAAGCAACCGGATGAACTCGCACGGATTCAACGACCCGCCCTGATCAAACTGCCAGCCTGCTGCGACGATCTGCTGCAGCCGCAGCTGATCTCGATCACTGCAGTGATGGACCACCGCCTCAGAAAGTTGCTGCAGAGTTCTGCCGTACCCGTGATCCAGCAACCGGGCGCGCCAATGGCCTGCAACGGTCGTCGCGGATGCCGGATCTTTCCATTCCGACAATCCGACGATCGCACCCAACGGCGACTTGGCCACATGGAATCTCGACACGCTGCACGACGGATGAGACACCAGGTGCAGAAACGACAACAGCGCCAGAACAGCCGGGCTGTCCGTGGGCGGAGTGCCCCCTTCTTCGCTCGCGGGAACGCCCAGCAGAGACAGCTCATGGACCAGCCGCGCGACCGTGCTGTTCCTGCGAGTCAGCACACCGATTTCTGCGCCGGGGCTCTTCAGATGCAGGTCGCGGATCTGTTCAGCGACCCAGCGAAACCATGGACCTCGTTTTTCTTCGGCGTTGTCACCTTCCATCTGCGGTGATGTGCGGAGGCAGACGTATCCGGGCATGTTGTCATTGACGGTCGAGTGTTCCGGAAAGTCCTTCGCCCACTTCACACATTCGGCCTGATAGTCTTCCAGGTTCTGATGCTGATCAACGTACCGGAAAATGCGGTTGACGGCCTCCATAACGGCCGGCGACGAGCGGCGGCTTTTGTCCAGTGACTCAGCTCTGATGTTCGGAACGGCTCGTTCCACAGCATCCAGAATCGCGGCCACACCGCCGCGCCAGCCGTAGATCGCCTGCTTGCCGTCGCCGACGCAGAAAAAACTGGCATCGTCATGCTGTTCCAGCGACTGAGTCAGCCGTTTCAGAATCTGCCACTGATCGCACGATGTATACTGAAACTCGTCCAGCAGCAGATAGCGGATCGAGCTGTCCAGCCGCAAATTCATGCGTTTTCCGCTGGCTGTTGCTGCCGATCTCGCCAGGACTCGTGTAACGTCGCCGAATCTGAGCCAACCGTGTTCGGAACGCAGTCGTGCATACTCACGGTCGAAGCGAGTCATCAGATTCCGGATGGCCTTCATCTGCGTGGCCAGGCGATCCAGCAGTTCAGCTCTGGCATGAGTCAGCAGCCGCTGGTAGATCTCAACAAGTTCTTCGTTCAGCGTTTTTCCGTAGTATGCCGATTCGTCCTTGAGGACTTTGGCCGCGATGCCCTTGTCGATGAACTCGTCCCACATCCCGGCCTGAAAGCGTTCGACGTCTTCCGCACGGGCCTTGATAAATCGCTTGTCGGTCGGCAGAGGACAGGCGTAGAGATCGCGAATCGCCTGGTCACGCTGTTCCTGAGTCAGG
>JANNGQ010000171.1:0-6243 GCA_031403975.1 Planctomycetota bacterium | reverse complement strand
CTGGCGGGAATGGATACAGACTGGCCCGCGAAGTTGGTGCAGCAGCCACGGTACTTTGGGATCGACTTGCTTTGACAGCGATCCTGTCGAACCACATTCAACTGGCGATGCGTTTGCAAAGTGTTGTCAATCAGATGGCAGATCGTCATTTCTGACAACAGCGGCAATGCGTCGAAGTGACATGCAGAATGCCGTAACCAGTGTACAGCGAGCGGGATACAACGAAAACGAGGCGATTGGCATTGAAACTGAGGAATGTTGACCTTGAAGACGCCATGAATTGGCGTCGGAGGTTCAACAAATTCCTGTTTCAAGATGAAAGGACATGGCCATGAACTCGCACTGCACCCGCGGACTGAGCATTCTTGGCCTGCTGCTGGCGATGTCCGCCAGAACTCAGGCCAACGACATCGTCGATTTTCTGAGAGCCGTCAACGGCGTTCCGGAAGAACGGCACCCCGCATCGCCGCATCACCTGGCCGGTCGGCATGACCACGGCACGGGGCGTCATGACGGAGCTGGATACGGCGGTCGAGAACTGTCGAGCAGAGACGTCTACAAGCAGTCCCTGCAGGCTGATGAACGTCATGCAGCGTTCGGAGAGCATGGAAGAATCGAGTACGGAAACGATCGATTTGACCGAAAATCGTATGACCGGAATTCGTATGACCGGGATCGGCTTGGCAGGAGTCAGTCCGATTTCTACAACCGAGTCGACCTGAGAGATCGCAGTTACAGTGGATCACACCCGTCCCACTCGAATTTCAGTCGCCCGAGAGTTCAGATCAGTCTTCGGGTCGGTTCGAATACAGGAGTCTCTTCAGGATCAGGTGGCCACATCCATATGCCGCCCCAGCAATCCCGGAATCTGGCTTCGGTTCAGACTCTGCCGCCCGTGCAGGACTACCCGCCAGTTCACGACTACCCGCCAGTTCAGTCGTACCCGCCGGTTCAGGACTACCCGCCGGTTCAGGTTCTGCCGCACGAGATCGGCCAGATCGTCGACTGTCAGGTCCCGCTGGCAACCCGCGTCCTGGTCGAAGACGAGTGCAACATCGCACCGGATGCTGTCCCGGCTGTAATCGCTGTACGCGATCCGAGCATGTGTGCTCATGAGTCTCACGAACGACTTGTCTATGTCCAGGTGTTCGTCCCGCCGTGTCCTCTCCGCAGCCTGACGGTTTCACCGTGTCGAACAGGAATCCGTATGGACTTCTGTGATTATGGAGTCGACATCAAGTCGAAGAACGGCGTCATCATCGTGGACTACGACAACTGATCCGTGAGGCAGTGAACTGGCCGCCGACAAGACCATTGACTTCATGTCCGGGTGCTGCAGCGAAAGCGTCAGCACCCGTTTCGGTTCTCAGGGCCGATGCCGTACATCCTGACCACACAGGTCATCACCCCAGTTCGATCTCGACTTTATGATTCTGCCGATCGTCGATCAGCGAGATGACCAATACTGACAGTTCCTGATCGTCTACCGCAATGCGGCGAACGCTGCGAGCAGGCACGGGCTGCAGAATCGAAATGTGGTACACGGTTTCACGGAAGCGGTAATGAAGACGAAACGACTTCCAGTCGGCAGGAAGGCACGGCGTGAAACGCAGCGAATCGGCTTCCCGATGCAGGCCCAGGAGAGATTCGATGATCAGGCGATACATCCAGCCGGCAGAGCCAGTGTACCAGGTCCAGCCGCCTCGTCCCGTGTGCGGAGGCACCGCGTAGACGTCGGCGGCGACGACATAGGGTTCGACTTTGTAAATCGCAATCTGCCGCTGTGAAGATCCGTGGTTCACCGGGTTGATCAGCGAGAACAGTTCCCACGCTCGCTGGTGATCACCAAGCTCTGCAAAAGCCATCACCGTCCAGATGGCAGCGTGGGTGTACTGGCCGCCGTTTTCCCGGACACCGGGGACATAGCCCTTGATGTAGCCAGGATCCTGGGATGACTTGTCGAACGGGGGCTCGAAGAGCTGGATCAAGCCATCGTCGCGGCGCACGAGTCGCCGATCGAGTGCATTCATCGCCAACCTGGATCGTTCCGGGTTGTGGACCCCTGCCAGGACTGACCAGCTTTGAGGCAGCGAATCGATCTGACACTCGGAGTTACTCGCCGCTCCCAGCGGTTCGCCGTTGTCGAAGTATGCACGTCGATACCATTCGCCGTCCCAGGCATGCAGTTCAATGTTCTCGCGCAGGCGCGAGGCTTCGGTATCACAGCGTTCGACAAAGGTCATGTCGCCGCGCGCGCGCGCCAGTCCAGAGAAGCCCCGGAGAATTTCGCAAAGGAAAAACGCCAGCCAGACGCTTTCGCCTTTTCCTTCTTCGCCGACGAGATTCATGCCGTCATTCCAGTCGCCGCAGCCGATCAGAGGCAGGCCATGCGGGCCGAACGACAATCCTCGAGTGATGGCTCGCACACAGTGTTCGTACAGCGTGCCCGTCTCTTCTGACCGAGTCGGAAGGTCGTAATAGGCATCTTCATCGGACTTGACCTGTCGCCCATCCAGGAACGGCACAGACTCATCCAGGACGCCTGTATCACCAGTCCCCGAAACATATCTGCATACGACGAGCGGCATCCACAGATAGTCGTCGGTGAAATGCGTGCGAACGCCGCGGCCGAGCGGTGGATGCCACCAATGCTGCACGTCGCCCTCGCGGAACTGGTGCGCCGCGCACAGCAGCAGATGTTCCCGGATCAGACCTGGCTCGGTGTGCAGCAGTGCGGCCGCGTCCTGCAACTGGTCCCGAAAACCAATAGCTCCTCCCGACTGATAGTATCCGCTGCGCGCCCAGAATCGGCACGCCAGAGTCTGATACAGCAGCCATCCGTTGGCGAGGATATTCATCGCCCGATCGGGCGTCTCCACGTTGACCGCACCCAGCGTCCTGTTCCAGTACTGCCAGACTCCTTCCAGAGCATGTCGGGCGTTTTCGGGTCCCCGGAAGCGCTGAACCAATTGCCGCACGTCTTCGATGTCGCGACCGAGGCCCAGCGTGAACACAATCTCACGCTCCCGGCCGTCTGCCAGGTCGAACGACACCTGCATCGCTGCGCAGGGATCAAGGCCCGCGCCCATTCTGCCGGACAGTCGAGTTCGCGACATCGCGGCAGGCTTTGCCAAGTTTCCGTTGCGGCCCAGAAACTCGGTCCGATCGCCCGTGACACTGCGCAGCGAGTCCTGCACATCCAGAAACGCGATGCGATCCGGGAACTCGACGCTGTAGTGATTGCGAGCCAGCAAGGCACCGTTTTTGGGATCCGTCTCCGTGACAACATGCATCAGCGATCTGGATCGCATCTCACCCAGGACCCATTCACAAAACGCGGTCGCCGAGAGTCGCCGCGAACGACCCGATGTGTTTTTGACTTTAAGAACCGCGAACTTCACCGGCGCGTCCATCGCGACATAGATCCATAACTCCGACGTAATTCCGTTCTCTGTGTATTCGAAGACGCTGTAGCCGAACCCATGTCGGCAGACATAAGGCATACTACCGCGCGCGGGCTGCGGAGTCGGCGACCAGAAGTGACCGCTCTCTTCATCACGAAGATAGAACGCCTCGCCGCTGACATCGCTGACCGGATCGTTGTACCACGGTGTGAGCCGGAACTCATGAGCATTCTCGCACCAGGTGTAGGCGCCACCGCTTTCAGAAACGACGGTTCCGAAGTGGGGATTCGCCAGAACGTTCACCCACGGAGCCGGCGTGACCTGCCCCGGCTCCAACCGGATCACATATTCTCGTCCGTCGGACGTAAAGCCGCCCAAACCGTTGAAGAACGTCAGATCGCGGCGAGGTGACTCCTTGTTCGGAATAACATCGAATCGGCGGAGACGGCTGGGAATCAGCTCCGGAACCTTCACGTCCGTGCGGATCCGCCGCTCAATCTGTTCGGCCAGAGAGCCCTCTGTATCGATGATGATCGCACGAGCGACTGTCTGCAGCAGGATACGGTCTTCGTCAGACATCTGCTCCGCGCGGCGAACGAAGATGCCTCCGGGACGATCCAGCGTATGAGCTTCCGTTCCGGCAGAGATCAGGCCGATCATCAGATCCTGCAAAACCTGCCGATACCCCGAATGCCCTTCGTTCCAGATCACCAGATCGACCGCGAGTCCCTTTAACCGCCAAAACGCATGCGCCTGAACGAGCTGTCGCACGAGGTCCATTTTTTCGGCATCGCCGATGCGGAGAATCACGATCGGCAGATCGCCTGAGATGCCGTGTCCCCACAGGCCGGACTGCCCGCGCCGGTTCTTCTCAAGGACGACCGCCCCTGCCCGCCGCGACGGGTTGGAATACACCACCGAACTGGCGAGCCGTCCGTAGAGCTGGGCATCCGTTTCGCTGGCGTTCAACTGCCGCAGCACGACTTGCCCATGAGTCCATGCCATGTCGAATACACGGTCAGCCAGATGGCGGTCGTGGTACTTCTCGATCAGAACCATAGCGGCATCGCGTGTCTCTGCCATGCCCGTGACGAGATCCACGATCACCGTCTCATCCGGCGCGAGCGTCAGGCGGCGACGGATGGCGACGATCGGATCGAGAACCGAGCCAGCACTGTTCGACAGCTTCGCCGCGCGACTCATCGCATCAGGCGCAGCAACCGTACGCCCGCGGCCGATGAACTTCAGCCGATCGGTCTCGTAGGACGCTTCGCCCTCGGACGTTCCGCGCACGGCCATCAGATGCAGCATGAAGGGCGGATGCTCTTTGTGCGATCGCGGTCGGCGCGCGCAGACAATGGCCTGCCGCGACTCGATGATCTCTGTCTGTACGAACAGGTTGGAAAAAGCCGGGTGCGTGGCATCGGACGCGGGTGTCGCGAGAACGACTTCCGCGTAGCTCGTGATCTCGATCGTGCGCGAAACGCTGGAGCGATTGGTGAGACTGCTGCGGCGGATCTCGATGTCGTCTTCCGGTGAGACTGCGATCTCGGTGTGAATCTTGATGTCGCTGTCCCGCCGTCGGAACTCAGCCCGCGCCTGCGAGAAAATTGCCTCATACTTTTTGGTGGGCTTCAGCGTCGGCTGATGTGCGGTCGACCACACCTCACCGCTGATCACATCGCGGAGGTAGCAAAACGATCCCGCGTTGTCGCGTGTGCTGTCTTCACGCCAGCGCGTGACGGCGATGTCTTTCCATAGACTGTATCCACCTCCCGCATTCGTCACCATGACGTGGTAGCGACCGTTGGAAAGAAGGTGCACTTCCGGCGTCGGCGTGTGTGGCGTTGTGAACACCCGGATGAGTGCCTCTTCCTCGCCGGCCGTTTTTCGGACTCCGGAGACTTCGGTCGCGTGAGGATAGAACGGAGCGACCTGGGGAATTCGCTCCTGGAGCAGAAGCACCGTGGCCTGGAACTGAGGATCGGATTCAAATCTCCTTTGCATCGGACGATTCTGCAGCAGATACGCCAGCGACAGAAAGCTCATCCCCTGATGGTGCGCCATGTAGGAACGCACCACGGCACTCGTCTGGCCGCGCGCCAGACGCGAAGGCGTATAATCCACGGCTTCGTAAAAGCCATAACGTCCCTCGAACCCTCTTGTCGCCATGAGCTGCAGATTCGCGCAGGCCTTTTCCGGAGCGACCATCAGGGCCATCGCCGTGGCGTACGGAGCCACCACAAGGTCGTCCGCCAGTCCGCGTTTGAATCCCAGGCCAGGCACGCCGAATGCGCGGTACTGGAAGTTCAATTGCGCGTCGGTCGCATTGTAACCGGATTCCGACACGCCCCAGGGAATGCCCCGCTGACGCCCATACTCGATTTGCCGGTCGATGACCGCCCTGCACGTCTGGTCGAGGAGCGTGTTTTCGTAGTTCGGCATGACGAGCAGAGGCATCAGGTATTCGAACATCGAACCGCTCCAGGAGAGCAGCATCTGCTGACCGTTCGATGTCGTCAGGAGCCTGCCCAGAGCGAACCAGTGCTCCTGCCCCAGTTGCCCCTGCGCGATGCCGACAAAACTGCCGAGCCGCGCTTCGGATGCCAGCAGATCATAGAAACTCGCATCGCGCCGGTGGTCGCTGACGTTGTAGCCAATCGCCATCAGGCGTCGCGACTTGTCGTACAGAAAGTCATATTCAAAGTCGGCCAGTTCGCTGCAGCGCAATGCAAGCTGATCGATGCCGATCAGCCTCTCGTTCAGGCGCTGACCGGCCTGCTGGATCGGCACTCGCAGCTGCAGCAGCCATGCTCGATCTTCTGAAACAAGGCCAGCG
>JANNGQ010000170.1:0-2706 GCA_031403975.1 Planctomycetota bacterium | reverse complement strand
AACAGTCTGAAATGATGGTCGAAGCGCTTCGTAAGAAGAAGGTCCCTGTCGCATACATCGCGTTCGAAGGCGAGCAGCATGGTTTTCGCCGCGCCGAGAACATCAAGAGACCGACTGTCACGATGGCCACGATCCAGGATTCACGATCGGGAGCGATTATCATGCAGGACGATTTCCTGGGGAGTGGAGTCTCAGCAAGCGTCGACACGAACATTGGTTGTTCCCGCCGGAGTTTTCTCAGGGGGACAATCCTCACGACGGCGGCTGGCTGGTCGTTGTCGCGGCCTCACTCGGTTTGTGCGGACGAGACCCGTGCGGGGGTTCTGTACATCGCACCGTTTCGGTTCGATGTCACTCCTCCGATCGGGCATTCCTGCTGTGGCGGGTGGATCAAACCGATCGAGGTCGTGGACGATTCGCTCGAAGCGGTCGGCGTCGTGTTGCTGGGTGCGGGCCGACCGATTGTGTTGTGTGCGGTAGATTGGACCGGGCTGCTGAATGAGGCTCACGTTGAGTGGCGGACGGCACTGGCTCAGGCGGCGGGAACGACGGCTGACCGAGTCTCCGTGCATTGCGTGCATCAACACAACGCTCCGTTCGCGTGCCTCGAAGCCGAGCGGATCGTTTCTGCCGAGGGCGATCTGCCTCACATTGTGGATGTCGATTTCTTCAAACGGTGTCTCGAACAGGCTCGTCAGGCAGTCGAGCAGGCGATCCCGAAAGCACGCGGCGTAACTCACATCGGATGGGGGCAGGGGAAAATCGAAGGAGTCGCCTCGAACCGTCGAGTCCATCGCGATGAGACGGGTAAGGTGCTGGCGATGCGAGGCAGTGCGTGCACCGATCCCAAGTTGATCGCATTGCCGGACGGACTGATTGATCCGTTCATGAAAACGCTGGCGTTCTTTGACGGCGAGACGAAGGTGGCGTCGCTGCATTATTACGCGACGCATCCGATGAGCTACTACGCCGACGGCCGCTGCACCAGCGACTTCGCCGGGCTGGCTCGGAAGCAGCGGCAGCAGGATGAGCCGGATTGCCTGCACGTCTATTTCACGGGCTGTGCCGGAAACGTCTCCGCCGGCAAATACAACGATGGTTCGAAAGCCGTGCGGCCCGTCCTGACGAAACGACTGTACGACGGCATCATCGCATCAGAGGCCCGGCTGGAACGATCCGCCGTGAAGACACTGGCCTGGACGACCGCCGAAATACTCCCGCCGGCACGTTCATCGCTGCATGCCGAAATGATCGCTCAACAGATCGCGACCAGGACCAACGCCGTTGTGGACCGCAACCGTCCGTCGTACATGCTGTCGTGGCTGCGTCGTCTGGAAAAACAGATTCCGATCGTGCTCAGTTCGCTGCAACTGGATCAAGTAAAACTGCTGCATCTGCCCGCCGAGTCATTCATCGAATACCAACTCCGCGCCCAGAGCCTCGCGAAAGACAGCTTCGTCTGCACGGCGGCCTATGGCGACGGCGGCCCGTGGTACATCCCCGTGAAAGAGGAATATGTGAACGAAGGTTACGAAGTCAGCGTCGCCTTCTGCGAACCAGACATCGACGACGTGATGACGGAGGGGATGAAGCAGATTCTGTTGAGTTGAGCGGCGAGGTAGACAGTACTAATTGCTGTCGGACTGCGGAATTGTCTCGGGCAACAGGCGCGCGCCATGCACGACTCGCACGATGCTGACCGACTCGTGGCCATTGAAGTGGTAAATCACGCGGTAGTTTCCGACGAAGATTTCGCGGAGAGACGGAAAGCCTTCTTCGGGGAGCAAACTTCCCGATTCAGGCAGGCGGACCAGAGCCGAGGCCGAGTGCTTGATCCGCGCCACGAACCGCCGGGCGTTGACTTTGGAATCCCTGGCGATGTAGTCGCGAATCGACCTGAGGTCTCGCTGCGCGGAAACAGCCCAGACGAGCCGAGTCATTCGTCATCATCCTCTTCCAACTCACGAAAGACCTCATCGTGAGAAACGACCCGGCCGGCGCGGATGTCTTCCAGACCTTCTTCGATCTTTTGGCGAATGACGATGCGGTACAGTACCTCGCTCCAGGTGGCATCGTCGGGCAACCCGGCGGCCAATTCCTGTACGGCGTTCTTTACGGTGAGCATGGGCGATCATCTCCAATGGAATTCCAAACCGGACGCTGCCACGATAGCCAGCGTCGAAAGCGCACGTCAATTTCAGCGTCTTCAATTGTGGTTCATCGTGAAATGAAGTGCACTGTGAATCGAACAGTATTTTACGAGTCGCCGATTGCGATCCAGCCCCGACAGGCGACGCCGCGACAGATTCTTGTAGCCGGATTCGTGAGAATTCGGGGGTGACCGGCTGACTCCGAAGTCTCACGACTCCGGCTACAAACCCATTCTCTCATGCGGCACTGCGAGAAATCCTTCACGCCTTCGTCGTGTCTTCACGTGACGTGAAATCCACCTCGCTCGCGCTTCTCATGAAACAGCAGTGCGAAGACGACGACGAGCACTGCGGACATGGCGGCCGGGATGAGCCAGATCTGCTGCCAGGAATGTGTCTTTCCAGTTGCGTAGTACTGGCCGACGACGACGCCGGAGAGCCATGAGCCGACGAACATTCCCGCGCCGAGGGTCACCAGGGCGTGCAGGCCCTGAGCCGCGGCTCGCATCTCTTCGCCCGCTCGCTTGTCAACGTACATACGGCCCATCACGAAAAC
>JANNGQ010000169.1:0-2752 GCA_031403975.1 Planctomycetota bacterium | reverse complement strand
GCGGGACAGGATGGCGGGAAGCTGCGACGTGGTCATCGGACTTGGTGGCCGATGGTGGGATGTCGCCGGAGCAGAAGCCGGGGTTCCCTCAGAACTGAGCCTCGGACTGGAGCGAGGCCTGCCATGTTTCATGCTGCCTTGTTTTGGTGGCGCTACGGCCGAATTCCTCAGCGCTCGATTGGATCTGCTCGGCCAATGTCAGAATGGGTTGTCGGCTGAACAGAATCTCGAACTGGCGGCCATTTCAGATCCGGACACTCTGTTGAAGCGCGTGGTGAAGCAGATTGAATTGCTTCCCGTGCGACGTCGAGACCTCAATGGTCGAACATTTCGCATACTGAGTCTGGACGGCGGCGGCATTCGAGGTGCCTTTACTGCCGCGGTGCTGGCGCGCTGGGAATCTCGAACGGGTTTCAAAGTCGCAGACTACTTCGATCTGATCGCGGGAACATCCACCGGCGGAATCCTGGCCATTGGACTCGGACTGGGAATTCCGGCTCAGGAAATCGTCGAGTTCTACAGGCTTTCCGGCCCGAAGATTTTCCCCGCCGACACGAAGTTGCGGGAACTGAAACAATCATTCATCCATTGGCTGGATTCCAAGTTTGACGGGACGGTGCTGAACGCGGAACTCACGAAGGCGTATGCCAATGCTCCTCGCGGCGGAGATTCTCTGGCGAAATCAAGGTGTCGCCTGTTGATTCCATCGTACGACTCGTATTCAGACCAGCTGCAGCTCTTCCGGACGCCGCATTTCCCGTTTCATTCGGCTGCAGGAGAATCCGATCCGGTGGTTGTGGCTCAGTCGACGGCCGCCGCCCCCACGTATTTCGCACCGGTCTATGCCGCCGGCGGAGTCGCCGAAGTGAAGGCGATTGACGGAGGTGTCTGGGCCAACTGTCCCGGCCCGGCAGCACTCGCAGAAGCCGTGCGCAATCTCGGAATTCCGCTGGATCGCATTCGCCTGCTCAGCATTGGCACCACCTTCAATCCTGAACTCTACGGCAAGCCAGGCATGAATGCCGGAGCGGTCGGCTGGCTCGGCAAGAAGTTAAAGCAGGTATTCACGGGCGACGATGCTGAACTCAACGGCAAGATCGCCTGGGCCGCCAACATCGCTCCATTCCTGATGAAGACTCAGGCTCAAACCGCCGAACACATTTGCCAGCTTCTACTGGGCTCGGGAAGGTTCCTGCGAGTCGACGCCGCATCAACAGCGACGACGCTGGACGACGTTCATTCCATGAAGGAGCTCTTCGGCCTTGGTGAGAGAGAGGCCGACAGACACTTCGACGATGTCGTATTGAACTTTATGAACGGCATTCCGGCAGATGACTGGAATCGTTCCTGAAGGCTCTTCGCGACTTGTTCTGTTACGTTGATATTCCGACACTGCCTGCAGTGGACAGATACTGCCGGGAAACCAGAACATGGAACAATGAGCCGATCAATGAATTCAGAGCAGATGGCGGGACTTCCCCGCGGTTTTCAGACGGCCGGTTTCACATGTGGCATCAAGGCGAGCGGGAAGCCGGATCTGTCGTTGTTTGTATCGGATCGTTCTGTGATGGCTGCAGGCGTGTTCACGACGAACAAGGTTTGCGGAGCTCCGGTGATCGTGTCGCGGGGCAGGGTGCCTTCGTCGACAGCTCGGGCGGTGATCATCAATTCCGGCAACTCCAACGCTGCCACCGGTCAGCCGGGGATTGAAGATGCAAAGACGATGACAGCCGTGCTGGCCGGGGAACTCGGATGCTCGCCGGAAGCCGTACTTGTCTGCTCGACAGGCGTGATCGGTGTACCGCTGCCGATGCAGAAGCTGCTGGCCGGGATTCCTCAAGCGGTAAAAGTACTGGGGTCTGCGGATCAGCAATTTCTGGATGCCGCAACGGCGATGATGACGACCGATACGTTTCCCAAGCTGACGTCAGTCGATGTGGCATTGTCGGGCGGAACGATTCGAGTGTCCGGCGTCTGCAAAGGTGCGGCCATGATTGCACCGAACATGGCGACGATGCTGGCCGTTGTCATGACGGATGCGGCACTGACGGCCGAACGGTGCGAGGCAGCCCTTCGAAACGGCGTCGACCGGACTTTCAACTGCATCAGCGTCGACGGTCACATGAGTACCAGCGACACCGTGCTGCTGCTTGCGAACGGAGCGGCGTCCGGACCGCTCTCCAACGACGATTCTGAACGAGTCCGTTTGGCCGTTCAGCAGGTCTGTCAGAAACTGGCGACAGATATCATTCGTGATGCGGAAGGAGCCGACCATTTCATCACGATCGATGTTTCGGGGCTGGCCACACGTGACGCCGCCTATCGCATGGCGAAAGAAATTGCCGACAGTGCATTGGTGAAAACTGCGATCACGGGCGGCGATCCGAACTGGGGCCGCATCGTGTCCGCGGCCGGCTACGCGGGCGTCGACTTCGATACGGCGTTCGTTTCATTGCGGATCAACGGGACGGAAGTCTATCGCGCCGGAACGCCTGTTCCGTTTGACGCGGCCGCACTTTCAAAGCAGCTCAAGGGAAATCGCGACGTCCATCTCGATCTGGCAGTCGCCGACGGACCATGTTCAGGTGCGGAGTCCGTCCGGTTCTGGACCTCGGATCTGACAGCCGAATATGTGCGGCTGAATCGCCGCGTTCGCCACCGCTGCCGCGGACACCGTGGCCTCCGAGATCGGTCAGGCGTTCGGCCGCACGACGTATCTCGTGACCTCGTTCAAGCGCGTTCCCGCGGGGAC
>JANNGQ010000168.1:0-4275 GCA_031403975.1 Planctomycetota bacterium | reverse complement strand
AGCGGGAGCAACGTCTTCGCTCGAATCCGGCATCGAGTATCCGAGCCTGAATGAGAAACGGTTGAATCTCAGCCTGTGCAGTCCGGATTTCGGCGAGTTCCGTCAATCTGTCGGCGTGCGTTTTCGCGGCGTTCGTCAATTCAGTGATCTGGTGTTCCGACCTGGCCAACGCTTTGCTGCGTGCCTGCGATGCCTTCTCAGCCGTTTCAAAGGCCTTCAGCGCGGCGTGTCGCAGCGGACGGGCTTCTCGCGATACTGTCTCGGTCAGTTCAAGCTCCCTGCGTCGTTCTGTGGAAGCGTCGCGCTGTTCGAGGGCCTTTGTCAGAGCTGCGGTCGCCTTTGATTCACCGTCCGTGAGCGTTGTTCTTTGAAGATACCACTTCAAGTGTGATTCCAGTTCCTTCAGTTTTTCCTCAGCCCGCGACACGTCGCCCGTCGCAGTGTGGCACCTTGTATCCGCTTCTGCGCGAGCCTCGGCAGACAACGGTGCATTGCCTTCCAGCTTCGCCTGGAGTGCATCGACCGCCTGTTTTTCACTCGTGCTGCGGGCGTACACCGCCCTTGAGATCGCTTCAAATCGTTCTGTCCCCGTCAGCGCCTGCAGGATTTCTGCCCGCTGCCTGTCGTCGGCCTTCAGGAATGCTGCGAAGTCATTCTGAGCCAGCAGAACGGCTCGCGTGAACTGTTCAAACGTCAGGCCGATCTTCTCCGTGATCGCGGACAGAACGGATGTCTTCTTTCCACCTTCGGCGACCTGTCCGTCGGTGGTGCCTGGAGCAATGTGTCCGCGGTAGAGAGTCATCTCCACGTTCTGCAACGTTCCGTCCGGCTTGTTGTGACCACGCCGGACGCTCCATCGGGCCGTCCATGCCACGTCGTCCACGCCCATGAACGCTACTTCAGCAAATCCCGATCCTGCTCCCCGGCGAAGCAGCATTCGCGGATCGTTCTGGCGTTCGCCCTCAGCGAGTTCCGCCAGTCGTCCGACTTGTTGCAGCCGCGGCGTTGCGTCGTAGAGTGCCAGGCACAGTGCATCCAGCAGACTGCTCTTCCCGGAACCCGTAGCGCCGCTGATCGAATACAACCCGGCTGACCGCAGTGGTTCGCGTGTGAAATCGACGGTGTGCATGCCGGAAAGCGATGCAATGTTGCTGAGAGTGATCCGCAGAATCTTCATGAGGTGTGAACCTCTCCCAGCAGGATCTCCCGAAATGCGGCGATCAGTGCCGCGTCTGCTTCCAGTCCGTTGTACCGTTCGCGATGTGCGCTGAGGAAGACCTCTTCGGGGCTGATCGTCTTCAGATCCACCGGATCGGCGGTCTCGAACGGATCCTCCTGTACGGAGGTCTTGCCCGGGCTCGTCAGTTTGATGGACGCTAACCGAACGGCTTTGCCCTCCAATGCGTGCTCGATCCGTTTCCGTCGCGTCGGATCAGGTCCGACTTCCAGAACTCTGACTTCAAGATACGGACGCTGCTCGGGCAGCGGCGAGTCGTCCCTGGCGGGCTCGGCCGACGCCAGTGCTTCCAGCTGGGGAATCACATCCTCAATCGTCAGCGCGCTGCCGGGAACCGTCAGGAACGCGACCGGACGCGGGATCGGAATCTCATCAACGGCCGTCAGTCGTTGCTCTTCGAACGACAGCCGCAGCAGGCGATGCCGGCAGCACGACTCGGAAAACGACAAAGGAAACGGACTGCCGCTGTATTGGATTCTGCCGCCGCTGAACTGTTGAGCCTTATGCAGATGCCCCAGCGCAACATAGGCAATGTCATCCGCAAAGATGTCGGCCGCAAGTGCTTCCGCGCCGCCAATCAAGAGGGCACGTTCCGAGTCCCGCGATTCCTCACCACCATGGAGATGACAGTGCCCCATAGCGATCAGTGCCGCTCCGGGAAAATGCTGCGACTGCATGATCCGAGCGGCTTCTGTGACCTGACGATACAATTCCCGGATTCCATCGAGATACGGGTCGGCCGCTTCCCGCATGAGCGGCACATCCGACGGACGAAGAAATGGCACAGCCATCACAATCGCGCGGACAATTCCTGCAGAATCTCTTAACGGAACGAGAAACTTTCCGTGGTCGATCTCACCCTGTTCATTGCGTCGTACTGTCCCGACGACCGTGACATTGAGCGACTCCAGAACTCCCGCCGGAGCTTCCAGCCTCGCCCCCGCATCATGATTCCCGGCCGTCGCCACAATCTGCAGCTCCGGCCGAACGGCATGAACACCGGCGAGAAAGTTGTAGAATCGACGCAGGGACTGAGCCGACGGATTAATTGAGTCGAACACATCTCCGGCCACCAGCAGCGCATCCGGCTGCTGTTGCGCCAATTCCTGCAGCAGCCAGTCCAGAAAGCAGCCGTGTTCGTAGTCCCGGTCAAAGCCGAAGAACTGCTGACCGAGATGCCAGTCGGCCGTATGGAAGATCGTCAGCAAGAACGGCGTCTCCTGAAAACTGGCTCGTCACGCTCCGCCGTGACATGAATCTGCGGCGGGAGCATACGCAACACGCTGCGTGAACGGTAATCGCGGGGTGGGTTCGAACCCTCAAATGTGGCCGGCACTGAAGACCAATGAATCGCACATCGTGCTATACTCCGAGGTTCGCACTTCAAATCACAGACCCCACCGGGCCTGTTCCGAATGGCGTGGACTTAGTCAGCGGAATGGCGCTAGCCACCGGTGTCTGTTCGTGACAAAGGCGCGAAAAACCGGCGGCCAGCGCCGTGCCGCTGGCTGTCAGTGCGCAAAGTCACCGACTGCTTTCAAGGGAGTCTTCGGACTTGTCGAAGGAAGAGAAATACACGGACGCTCAGCTGAATGGACTCGGGCTGGAGCGCGCTCAGATTCCGCGGCATGTGGCCATCATCATGGACGGCAACGGGCGCTGGGCTCAGAAACGGGGTCTGCCGCGGATCGAGGGACATCGCCGGGGAGTCAACTCGGTCCGCTGCATTGTTGAAGAAGCGTCGCGCCTGGGAATGAAGCAGCTGACGCTGTTCTGCTTCTCCAGCGAAAACTGGAAGCGACCGCCGCGCGAGCTGTCATTGCTCATGCATCTGCTCAAGCAGTATGTCATCGAAGAACGTGGTGAGATACATCGGCAGGGGTTGAGGTTCAAGGTCATCGGCAAACTGCAGCAGCTCGACCCGATGATTCAGGCAGAAATCCAGAAGACGATCGATGTGTCCGCGGACAACGACGGCATGACGCTGTGTCTCGCTGTCAACTATGGTGCCCGACAGGAGATCACAGAAGCAATTCAGGCCATCGCTCAGGCCGCGAAAGCCGGCAGTCTGCACCCCGACGACATCACTGAGCAGGTCGTCGCCGATCATCTGATGACCGCGGGAATGCCGGACCCGGATCTTGTGATCCGCACCGCCAGTGAATTCCGGATCAGCAATTTTCTGCTGTGGCAGATCAGCTATGCGGAACTCTGGGTGGCCGACAAACACTGGCCCGAATTCCGCGAGGACGACTTCCTGAAAGACTACGCCCGCCGCGACCGCCGCTACGGCGGACTGTCGGCAGCCGCCTCCGCAAAGTGAACCGGCAACGCCGTGAAGGATTGTTGTAGCCGGATTCGTGAGAACTTGGGGTGACCGGATGACTCCGAAACCTCACGACTCCGGATACGAATCCATTTTGAGAATTTCATACCAACCCGAAGCGCGAGTTTTGAAGTTGCGCATTTCATCAGGGCTGGAAGCCCGGCACATCGTCAGCCGGTGGCGTGAGCCACTGGAACGCTTCTGCGGATCCGTCTGGGTCAGAAACTGTAGGTCGCCTGAATATACAGTTGCTCGGCGTCCGGACGGTTCAGTGGTCCCTGAGTTACGGCGTTACCGTAGAAAAACCACAGATAGCCCAGTTCGACGTTGAACGCTTTGCTGGCCGTCCAGCGTGAAACAATGTCAAATTCGTTACCTACATTGGAGGCTCCGCCGCCCGGCAAGGCCGCTCCCGCAATGTTGTAAATCCGGTCGGACGACTGAGCCAGATCGAAATAGTGCCACTGCGTCACCACCGACAGTTTCTCATGGGGCTTCAGCGTCCCCTGAACGCCGTAGTCCAGCAGGTTCTGGCCCGAGAAATTGTCGATCTGACCCCAATACGCATGTCCCAGAGGATACATCGTTGTAAACGTGTTCACATCTCCGGTCGTTGGATCTGCGTCACCGGAACCCCAATAGAATATGCCGCCGACACCGGGTTTCCAGAAGACATCCTCAAACGTGTATCCGCCGAGAGCCCCGAACATGC
>JANNGQ010000167.1:0-3152 GCA_031403975.1 Planctomycetota bacterium | reverse complement strand
GCCCACGTCCTTGCCCGGACGCGGTGTCAGCGGAAATGTTCGTATGAAGATGCCGCTGTTGCACTTCGGGCTGATCTTGAAATCCAGTGCCAGTTTGAAGTTGTCGTAGATTTCTTTGTGAATCAGCATGTAGTTGCAGGGATGAGGATTCAGGGTACCGTCGTGTGCATGAGTCGCAGGAGCTGGTTTCTCTTTGGAATCCAGCCAGCCGTCGGTGGTTTTGCCGTCAAACAACAGCATCCAGCCCGCGGCTTTCTCATCGGCCGTCAATTCGTTTTCGGCCGCGAATCCATTGCCACCTGTTGCGCAGAGCAACACAGCGCAAATCAACTGAAGCAGCCCGAAATGAGACACATGGAATCGAATCGGATTGAGGCGACTGCCACAAAACAGTGACCCTGTCAGGTGTAGCCGAAGTCGTGAGACTTCGGACAACTGAAGTCTCACGACTTCAGCTACAACGTGATTCTTTCTTCGTGTCTGTTTCATAGCGACCACCCCTTTCGGTATTCCGTGTGAATGTGCTGATTGACGTCAGGGACATTCGTGACTTTGAGGTTCGCGGCATCCCACAGCAGGCGTCGTCCGGGGGCTCGCAGCGACAGCACTCCGAGCAGCACTGTTTCCGTCATCGGGCCGGAATAGGCAAAGCTGTCCACGGGGACTTTTCCGCTCTTGCAGGCCTGAAACCATTCCTCATAGTGCCCCGGAGAACGCTCTATTGTTGGTGTGACAGTTTTCGCGCGTTCCAGCAATTCACCGGGAAGCAGCTGCGGCATTCCGCCGTGAGAACTGTGAAACATTTTGCCCTTGCTGCCGACGTACAAGACTCCATTGTCCGGCAATCGCTGATCGCCTGACATCTCCGCTGGCGTCGGCGGCATCAGGCCACCGTCGTACCAGGTCATTGTCACCGGCGGCAACTTGCCATTTTCACGTTCTGGGAACTGGTATGTGACGATTGCCGCTTTGGGGAACGATTCGGAGTTCAGTTCATTCTTTTCGTTCAGTGTTCCATCGTGCGTCGTGCTGGCTTCTACCGAAATCGGAGCTCCCAGTTTGAGAGCCCAGACAGGATGATCGATGATATGACAGCCCATGTCTCCCAGCGCGCCGGTGCCAAAATCCCACCAGCCGCGCCAGCCGAAGGGAGCGTATGCCGGATTGTAGGGTCGTTCCTGAATCGGCCCGAGCCACAAGTTCCAGTCGAACGTTGCGGGAACAGCAGGAGTCTCCGAAGGACGACCGATTCCCTGCTTCCAGAGCTTCCCGGCTCGATCCGACCAGGCATGAACTTCACGCACGTCACCGATGATACCGGCCTGAATCCATTCATTGGTCAGGCGCGATCCTTCAGAGGCGTGTCCCTGATTTCCCATCGAAGTCATGACGCCCGCAGCCTTCGCGGCTTTCGTCAGTTCTCGACACTCGTACAGAGTGTGAGTCAGCGGTTTCTGGCAATAGACGTGCTTCCCCGCTTTGATGGCCGCCATTGAGGCTACCGCATGGGTGTGATCCGGAGTACCGACGGTTACCGCGTCAATGTTGGCCCCTTCTTTGTCCAGCATCTCGCGAAAATCTCTGTATCGCCGAGCCTTGGGATGAGCTCCGAATGTCCCAGCCGCTCGTTCGTCGTCAACGTCACAGAGCGCAACATAGTTCGCGCCGAGTTTGCTGATCGTGGCGATGTCGCCGCCGCCCATTCCTCCCGCACCGATGCCAGCGACCTGGAGCTGCTCGCTGGGAGCCACATATCCGGGGCCGCCCAGCACATGTCTCGGCACGAGCGTGAAACCGAAAACCGCGGACGCCGCTGAGGAAACGAATCCTCGCCGCGTCGTATTAGACCTTCGTGATGCAATCGCACTGATGTCAGTCATGACAACTCCCGGAGCTGAGGTGGGCAATGGTAGAGGAGCGAGCCAGAGCCGGGCGATCCGGCTGATCACGCAAACTGGCAAATCAAAGCAGACTCACGGAAGCTACTGTACGGACGGGCTCGGCGACAAACCATTGAACAGCATCGAATTCGTAGGGTGGGACAAGCTCGCGCAGCGAGCGACGGCCCACCATAATTCCGGACAGATCAATGGTGGGCCGGCGCGGCTTGGCAGCCGCTTGTCCCACCCTACGGTCATCATGCCTGTAAACTGTCAGAGTCAGGACACGTTCGATCTCGGAAGCCGGTTTGCGTTTGACTGGGCTGCGTCAGACAATACTCCGATGCGGCCTGAATCATCATAATGCCTCGAAGTATGGTCCATCGCATGGTTCGTTGTATCATTGTCGTTACCTTTGTTTGCGCGCTGTCGGTCACCGGTTACGACGCATCGGCGGACGAACGCATTCAATACGGTCGCGACGTCCGGCCCATTCTTTCGCGGTACTGTCTTGCGTGCCATGGTCCTGATGAGGCCGCTCGGAAGGCCGACTTGCGTCTGGACGTGCGAGACAGCGCGACTCAAACGCTGCCAGGCGGAGCACGAGCAATTGTGCCGGGCGATCCGGAACACAGCGAAATACTTCGCCGATTGCTGAGCACTGATCCGGAAGTCTCGATGCCTCCTGCGGAGTTCGGGAAGAAACCGACTGAAAACGAGATCCGCATTCTGCAGACATGGATTGCTCAGGACGCCGAATACACTCAGCACTGGGCGTATCTGAAGCCGATCCGGCCGGAACCGCCCGAAGTCTCAAGTCCGGAATGGGTCAGGAATCCAATTGATGCGTTCATCCTCGCCAGGCTTGATCACGAAGGCCTGAAGCCCTCGCCTGCCGCAGAACGCATGGCATTGCTGCGCCGAATGTCACTGGATCTCACCGGGCTGCCGCCGGCACTCGTTGAGGCGGACGAGTTGGCAAGTGACCAGAGTCCCCAGGCATGGGAGATGACGGTCGACGGGATTCTGGCGAAGCCATCGTATGGCGAACGATGGGCGGCGATGTGGCTGGATCTGGCTCGCTATGGAGATTCGCAGGGCTATATTCATGATCCGCCGCGAACGATCTGGCGCTGGCGGGACTGGATGATCGAATCGCTGAACAACAATCTGCCTTATGACCAGTTGACGATAGAATTGTTGGCGGGCGATCTTCTTCCTGCCGCCACTCCGTCGCAGATCATTGCAACAGGATTTCATCGCAATACAACC
>JANNGQ010000166.1:0-4391 GCA_031403975.1 Planctomycetota bacterium | reverse complement strand
ACCAGTAAGGAGATTCAGGCGAAAGGCAGATTGGATACCTGGTCATTCGGATATCGTTATCAGTTGCAGGTTGGTTATCATTTCGGAAGGAAGAAATAAACAACATAAAAAAGCGGACTCAGCAGAAAGGCCACGGCGGATGCGACTTCCTCAGTCTGCACAGCCTGCTTACGGAGCGTGGCTTTTTCGGCAAACAGATAACTGTCGACATAGCCGGGAATTCCTGCCGACGCAGACGTCTTCAGCAGGCCGGGACACACCGCGTTGAAACGTATCTTTGAGAACTGTGAAAATGACTTCGCCAGAAAGCACAGCGAAGAATCCAGAGCGGCCTTCACGGGAGCCATGTAGCCATAGTTTTCCGCGGCCATGCGAGTCGTCGAGATCGAAATCGTGACAACACTGCCGGTCTCCGGATCCAGCATCGGCCGGAATGCCTCCGCCAGCGCCATCAGGGAAAAGCACGAGATATTTACGGCCTGCAGAAATGCGGCACGAGGTATCTGATGAAAAGGAAGCCGGCCGGCGGAAAAGTCTGCGAACGCCACCGAATGCACCAGTCCATGCAGAACGGATGTCGTCCCTGCAATCGATTCGTGCAGCCGGTCGATTTGGTCCTGATGTTCGACGTCGCACACAAACACGGGAGAATCGGGAAACAGTTTCTTCACGGATTCCGCGCGCGCCGTACTTCGCACAGAAAACAGCACGCGGGCTCCGGCTTCCTGTAGAACTCTGGCCGTGTGCCAGGCAACACTTTTCCGGTTGGCCACGCCGACGACGAGGATGTTCTTGCCGGAAAGCTGAAGGAAGTCCATGTGGAGAATGTCCGCTGAAAAAGCACCCTGGACTGCGGCAGGGTCACCTGCTCAGCGGTTTGAATCGTCCTCCGGCTGGCCGGTCTGCGGCATCACCGAGTCGTTCTCTTCGCTGTTGTTCGTAGATGCGATAGTTCCCTTCGCACCAGACGACAGTGCCGTCGGATTCGAATGCCAGTATATGAGTCGCGATGCGATCGAGGAACCAGCGGTCATGGCTCACAACCACCGCACAGCCGCCGAATTCGGAGAGACCTTCTTCAAGAGCTCGCAGCGTATCCACATCGAGGTCGTTCGTCGGTTCGTCGAGAAGCAGCAGGTTGCCGCCGGATCGGAGCAGTTTCGCCAGATGAACTCGGTTACGTTCTCCGCCGGAGAGTTCACCGACGAACTTCTGCTGGTCGGAGCCCTTAAAGTTGAAACGGCCGCAGTAGGCCCGTGCATGAATCTTCGCCGTTCCGACTTCCAGAGTGTCATAGCCGCCGGAGATTTCCTGATAGACGGTTTTCTTCGCGTCCAGTTCATCGCGGGACTGATCGACATAGGACGCCGAGACCGTTTCGCCGATTCTCAGAGTTCCCGAGTCTGGTTGTTCCATGCCCATGATCATTTTGAACAGCGTTGTCTTGCCCGCGCCGTTGGGACCAATGACTCCCACGATGCCTCCCGGCGGCAGATCAAAGCTCATGTCTTCGAACAGCAGCTTATCGCCGAAGCTCTTCCTGAGCTTGTCGGCTTTGACAACGACCGCCCCGAGCTTGCGTGATGTCGGGATCTGAATCTGAGCGGCTCCGTCACGTGCATCGTATTCCTGAGCCGCCATCTCGTTGTAGCGTTCCAGCCGCGCCTTGTTCTTGGTGGCGCGGGCCCTGGGTGACATGCGGACCCATTCAAGTTCCCGTTTGAGCTCCTTCTGGCGGCGACTCTCACTGCGCTCTTCGACTTCGAGTCGTTTCTGTTTCTGTTCCAGCCATGACGTGTAATTCCCCTCATATGGCATGCCCTTGCCGCGGTCCATTTCCAGAATCCAGCCGGCAACGTTGTCCAGAAAATAGCGGTCGTGAGTCACCGCCACGACGGTTCCCGGGAAGTTCTTGAGGAATTGTTCCAGCCACTGAACCGACGAAGCGTCCAGATGGTTCGTCGGTTCATCCAGCAGCAGCAGGTCGGGATTCATCAACAGCAGCTGGCAAAGCGCGACGCGTCGTTTCTCGCCTCCCGAGAGGTTGGCCACTCTTGCATCCGCCGGAGGAAGCTGAATCGCATCCGCCGCAATCTCCAGCGTCCGGTCCAGTTCCCAGAGATTGGCGGCGTCGATCTGATCCTGAACTCGGGCCTGTTCGTCAAGCACTTTCTCCATCTGCTCCGGTGTCAGGTCCTCGCACAGTTTCATGCTGAGTTCGTCGAAACGTGCCAGTATCGCACGGGATTCGGCGACGGCGTCTTCGATGCATTCGCCGACGGATTTTCCCGGATCCAGTCTCGGCTCCTGCGGAAAGTAGCCGATGCGGATACCTTTCGCCGGACGGACCGTACCCATGTAGTCCTTATCTTCACCCGCCATGATCCGCAGCAGCGTACTCTTTCCCGAACCGTTGCTGCCGAGGACTCCGATCTTCGCGCCTGGATAGAATGCCAGCCAGATGTCCGAGAGCACTTCTTTCTCGTCGTACAGACGAGTCATGTGCTCGATCGTCATAATGTGATGCTGGGACATTCGAATGCAGCCTTTTTTTGGGTTGTCTTGTTCGCAGGATAGGGTTCACGCAGTGCGGCCCCACCACTCGTGGATGTGAAACCTCAGATTTCCGAATGCACACCTACGGCGACACAGAAGCCCGGCTCTTTCAAAAAGCCGGGATTCTCCAACCGTATCTTATTGCAGTGCGACTCCTTGCACCGGTCCGCAGCTTACGAGCCAGACCGGCGGCGAATCATTGCGGTCGGTGCGGCAGCTTTCGGCGATCCGGTCTGCAGCCGATTCAGCACCAGTTCCATGAAGCCCCGAGCCCTGGTGTAGATGACTTTCGACGAACTGCCGCGCGGACCGGCGACATTCAGGACGCGGATCTTATGGCGGCGAATCCACCCGACAACCGACTCAGCCTGTTCCTCTGCCGAATTCTCAGCCGTCAGCAGGCCGGGATGCAAAGCGTGAGCCAGATGTTCGATATGCAGCGGTTTTCCATGAGACTTCGCCGCATCGGCCGTCAGTTTTGTGCCGCTGGAGATCTCATTCAGTACAAGAATCAGTGTGCCGTCGGAATCGCGCACATTCCATTCGGTTCGCACGGCATACGACCAGGCTGCCGTTTCCTGCAGAGGGTATTTTCCCGGAACTGAACCATCTTCGGAGCGACGATCCCGGGGACACCATCCGCCGACTTCGATGCCGAACTCGATCGCAGCGTCCAGTGCCGCGCGGTCCACTCCGGTCTGGCCCCCGGAAATGACTTTCAGTGCTGCTGATCGGCGAATGGAAATGAGTCTGCTCCGTCTGTCCTCACCGCGAGGCGAACTACTGCCATCCCTTGAGTGTCACGGGGACCTCCACCGGTGTGTTTTCTCCGAGTCGGTTGCCTTTGATCACGGTGAGCGTGATCTGGTCACCGACTTGAAATCTTTTCAGATGTGTCACCAATGCCTCAAAGTCTGCCACTGCTTCTTTGTCGATCGCGGTGATCGTGTCACCAGGCTGAATCCCGGCACCCTCCGCGGACGTGTTCGGTTCAATTTCTTTGACTGTGACGCCCTGATTTGCACTCGGAAAGTCAGCATGAATCCCCAGACTGACGCGGCCCCGTTCTTGAATATGAGCGTCGCCAAAAACGCCTTTCAGTTCCCCGATCTCCTCTAAGGTGAGCGTGTGTCCGTCGACCAGGATGATTGCAATCCGACTGACATCTCTCAGAAACACGACACTTCCGAGAGATTCCATCCTTCGCATCAGTTCGGTTGTCCGCGGGCTCTTTGGCCATGATTGCCCAATGAAGACTTTCAGCAATGCCGATCTCCGCGCATTCCGAAACTGGAACGGGATTGCTTCGAGTTCGGGAAGGCCTTTCCAGAGTTCCTCCGGATCTTTCGGCGTCAGCGAAGCCCCGAGGCTCAGGAGCTCAGTCGCAGCCAGTTCAACCCGCCGCTTCCAATGGCGTTTCAGAATGTCCCGCGCGGCTTCCGCTGCAAACCAGCGATCAGACTTTGCTGCGACTTCAATCGCTTCCGATGCGGCGGCGACTTCAGGAGCACCCCGGTCTGGCTGCCCGTAAAGCCGTTCGAGAATCTCGATGACGCGGCGGACGACTTCATTGTCCGGATTCATTCCGATCGTCAGGCCGAGCAGTCTGACTTGTTCGGGAGAAGAGCCCGACAGAGTTTTTAGGGCCCGCTGGCGACGGGAGAATTCAGGCGACGCGAGATCGGAAATGCACTGCTGAAACGCCGCGTCGTCATTCGGCCGCTCCGAAACAGGTTCCGGCAATACCTGACCCTCGGCACTTGTCCACCTCACGAGCAGCGACAGGCAGATGATCGGTAACAGTAAACGACTCACGCTGGACAACCTTTCGCGAC
>JANNGQ010000165.1:0-1752 GCA_031403975.1 Planctomycetota bacterium | reverse complement strand
CCTCAATCCTCGATCCTCAATCCTCTCTCACTGTCCTCATCACCGTCGACACTTGTGCTGTGCCGATGAAGGTGACAGAAGCTGTTTTCGCGAAGGTCGCGGAAAAGCATGGGCTGACTCGTGAGCGGTTTGCGATCTCGTCCACACATTCCCATTCCGCGCCATGGCTGCGGGATTTCGCACCAAACATCTTTGCTGAGATTCCCGATGACCATGCCGCTCATCTGGCTCAGTACGAAGCGGAGCTGATCGAAAAGCTGGTTGAAGTCGTCGACAAGGCCTTTGCGGCGAGACGGCCCGGCTATCTGTCATCCGGTTTCGGCGAAACGAACTTTGCAATGAATCGACGATTGCTCTCCGGCGGCAAATGGATGAACTTCGGCGAAGTCCCGGATGGTCCGACCGACAAACGAGTTCCTGTGCTGGCGGCTCATGACACGGACGGAACACTTATCGCCGTTCTCGCGAACTACGCGTGTCACTGCACGACAGAAACCGGCGACTTTAATCAGATCAGCGGCGACTGGGCAGGCTTCGCTGCGGACATGCTCGAAGCCGATCATCCGGGAGCTGTGGCCCTGATCGCCATCGGCTGCGGAGCAGATGCGAACCCATCGCCGAGAGGGACTCATGAGCAAGCGAAGTTGCATGGTCGGACGATGGCGGATGAGGTTGGGCGAGTGTTGAATGTAGCCGTCTCGCACCGCGAGACGAGCCCACAAGAAGCGCCTGGGAATCCCCAGGGCAGCCCGGCCCCCGGTAACGCCTCGCAAGAAACCGGGGGCTACTTAAAACGCATCAATCCCGACATCACCTGCCGCATGGCTCGCATCGATCTGCCGCTTGGTCCGCTGCCGTCGCGAGAGGAATGGGAACAGCAGGCGAAAGACACGGGCGTCACCGGATCACGAGCCCGCTATTTCCTGAAGATGCTCGACGGCGGTCAGGAAGTTCCATCGACCATTCCCGATTATCCCGTCCAGACGTGGTGCTTCGGCGAGGACCTGGCGATGGTGTTCCTTGGCGGCGAAGTCGTCGTGGATTACTCCATCCGTATGAACAACATGTTTGACAGCAATCGGCTGTGGATTAATGCCTACAGCAATGATGTCCCGTGCTACATCGCTTCGGCTCGAGTCCTCCGGGAAGGCGGCTACGAAGCCGATTCGTCGATGCTGTATTATCGTCGACCAACTCGGCTGGCTCCTGAGGCCGAAGATGTGATCTGCGACGCCGTGCAGAAGCTGATGCCTCACGAGTTCTATTCGGAAGAACTGCAACTCAATTTTCCGGGCTCGAACGTGCGTTTAACCTGTCGATGCTGCCAGGTTTAGGTACATAACGGAGACGCCATGGCACGCTTCAGGATGCGACGATGCACACGGCGTCGCGATCCGACCTGACCAAACTTATAGACGACGCAGGCGATCGGCCGCGGCGAGCAACGTCTCGTCGCGCTTGGCGAAGCAGAACCGGATCACGTGGTGGTCGGTGCCGTCCTGGTAAAACGCGGACAGCGGAATCGTCGCTACACCGATCTCGCGCGTTAGTCGTTGTGCAAAGTCCACCGCCGGTTCGTTGCTGACGCGCGCGTAGGTCGCGAGCTGGAAATAGCTGCCGCGACAGGGCAGCAAGTCAAGTGCGGTATCGGACAACGCGGACCGTAGCAGATCGCGCTTGGCAGTAAAGAAGCCGGGCAGGGTTTCATAGCGCTACGGCTCGCGCAGGAACTCTGCGAGCGCGTGCTGCGCG
>JANNGQ010000164.1:0-4826 GCA_031403975.1 Planctomycetota bacterium | reverse complement strand
GTCAGTGGTGTTGAACTTCGACACCGACGGCCAATGGCGAGTGAACACTTACGCGGCCTCGCTCGAACCGCTGCCGATCCCGGGGCCGAAGACCAGGCCAGGCCAGTGCCGGGCGCGGTCGTCAAGGTGCCGCGAGCAATTCCAACGGGGCCGCCCCCCGCACTCACGCTGGGCGTCAATCTGATCACCGATGCGGCGCTCGAAGGGACCGCGCCGGGCCAGCCGTATCCAGCGGGCTGGGGCACGGGAAATGTGATGCCGCCGAAAGCCTACAAGCATCAAGTGATCGACGGCGGTCGCACGGGTAAGCGAGGTTGGATGATCGAAGGAGACGGGCAGTTCGCAGTGATCCCCACGGACCGTCCGCCGGCGCATCCCGCGTATCGGTACGCCGCGAGCGGCTGGGTGCGGGTCGAAGCCGGTTCGGCACAGATCAAGTTGCTCTACTTCGACGCCAACGGACAGTACATCGGCGAGAACCGCAGCAACGTCACCATCAAACAGGATGGCTGGCATCGATTGACGATGATCGACGACCTCAAGACGTACGCGGAGGCGCGGTCGCTTAGCCTTGCACTGACGTTGTCGGGCAAAGGCAAGGCCGTCTTCGACGATCTCGAATTGATCGCGTTCGACGCCAACGAGTTGCCGGACAAGTTTGAAGCGGACCACGGCGCACCCGCGCACCACGCAGCCGTCTTCGATCGCTGGGTCGGCCGCTGGGAATCGACGACCGTGTACAAGCCCACGGCGGCCACGCCGGACGAACAGACGATCAAGGGTGAGACGATCGTCCGGAAGATCCTCGGCGATCGTTTCCTGCTCTGGCAATGGGCGAGTGAAGCTGGCGATCAACAGTATCTCGCAATCCTCGGATTCGACGAAATCGTTGGTAGCTACCACATCTGGCTGTTCGGCTCCGGTGGCGAAGCGTTTGAACGGATCGGCCAGTGGGATGCCGCGTCGCAAACGCTCACGTTGCAAGCCAAACCGCCGTCGCCCGGAGTCACCGGCACCAGCACCGACCGCTTTGTGAGCAATGATCGCATCGAATCGACGCTGCTGGTCAAAAGCGCCGACGGTCAGGTGACTCGCGACATGCGAGCGACATGGGTCCGCAAGTCGTCCAAAGTGGACGATGACCTCACGCTGTCGAATGGCCCGGCGGCGGGAACGGAGGAACTCGCGCTGCTCAACAAGATGGCCGGCGATTGGACGATCCGGCAGACCTTGAAGCCGTCGATCTGGTTCCCTGACGGCGACACCGCGACGATCGTCGAACGCACTGCGTGGGCCATCGGCGGCCGGTTTCTGATGTTCCGCTCGTACGACGACAAGCAGAACATGAGCACGTTGGGCCTCATGGCCTACGATGCCAAGGAAAACTCGTATCACTACCGGCATTTCGCCAGCGATGTCTTCGGCGGCCAGTGGCGAGTCACCTGGGACGCCGCCTCGCGAGGCTTCCACTGGCGTTCGATCGACATGCCCGCAGGCTGGATCGGCACGGGCTTCAACCGCTCGATCAACGACGACACGTTCGACAATCAGTCCCTCATCAAAGACGAAACCGGCCGCGTGCTGCTGGACAGCACGCAAGACAAACGGCGGAAGAAACCGTAGGCGTAACGCGGATCAGAAGCCCGGCTTTTTCAAAAAGCCGGGCTTCTCCACCGGTAACTTGTTGTTGTGCGATGCCTAAGCACGCATCACCTGGTGCAGCTTGCGTTTTGCTCCACATTTCTTTGAAGGAGTCCGCTGCCCATGTCCTCAATCCCTGAAACTGTTTGCCCCAAATGCGGAGCGACCGAAATCAAGAATCTGTCCTGGGTCCGCACGCTGGGCACCGCCGTGTGCTTCCTCAATGCCGTCGTCCAATTGTTGCTAGGCGTTGTGTTCTTCCAGAACGGCAACTTCTGGGGGCAAGTTGGTGAAGCGATCACATGGAGTGTCTGGGGGATCGTGTTCTGGTTTCTGTCAATGAGATTTCAGCTTTGGCGTTGCACCAAGTGCAGGCATTTCTGGTAGCACGGCTACGCAGCGGATAGCCACCGCTCTGCCAGAGGCGCATGCAGCTTCCACCGGCGTTCAATCCGGCACCGGCTTCAATCGCCGGATCAATGACGACAAGTTCAACAATCAAGCCCTCATCAAAGACGAAAACGGCCGTATTCTGCTGGAGACACCGCAGGACCAGCGGCAAAGGAAGTAGTTGGATCCCCTCAGAAGAATCAGGGAGAAACTCATGCGCACGTTTGAGTACAAAGTGCTGTCGAGAACTCACAAGGGCTGGCTGGGAATCCGTTGGATCAAGTCGCAGTGGTACGACGAGAACGACCAGCCGCTGCCAGGACTGCTGAACGACGTGCTGCTCCCGCTGGGCGCAAAAGGATGGGAGGTCTGTGGCGTGGGGAGCGGTGGGAACTTCTTCCAGTTCCTCGCGTTCAACGTCATTCTCAAACGGGAACGAACGACTGACGTATAGGCAGATCGTCCGTCGCTTCGCTCAGCTTCCGCGGGCGTTCGAGCGACATGCCGCCCGGCTGGATCGGCATCGTCGAGAACCTTTGGATCGATGATGGCACTCTCGATAACAAGGCCCTGCAGTCGCGAAATTGTAGCTGAAGTCGTGAGACTTCAGACCGGAACTCTCACGAGTTCCGCTACACCCATTTTGGAACCGCTCTAGCCTGCATCCTCTGATCTCTCTGTGCCTCGATGTTTCATCCGATCAAATCGCCGGAGCGAGCGAGATTCAATAAAAGGTCTGTCGATGTCTGACAACCCGCAACCCACTTTGTTTGGTCGAACTCCGACGAGTTATGGAACGATATCGCTGATCGCCGCATGCCTCGCGTGGCTGTGTTGGCCGCTCGTGCTCGTTCTTGGAGTGTTTCTGGTGCTCGTTGTAGAGTTCCCACTGGTGCTGATCGGGGTGGTCTCCGGACTGCTGGGCCTGGGCGCGGGGGTGTATTTCCAGAAGCCGGCCGCTATCGCGACGGCAACACTGGGATTGGTTTTGATTGGTTACGGAGCATGGTCTGTTGCTTACGCACTGATGCACTTCTGACGGATGGTATTGAATCCAGTCGACGGCATCTGCAAAGAATCTGTCTGAGAACCCCTAACAAAACCTCCGTGGCCGCTATCGACGCAACCCTGCGGGACGCTTGTGGTTGCGTTTCAGGCAGCGTCGCTCGTCGTCGACGGGATGTCCCGTCTCCTCCTCACTCCTTGCCTGAAAAGCAACCACAAACGTCGCGGCTCACGCAGGTTTTGTCAGGGGTTCTAAAGCTAACTCGGTGTTGCTGTACTGCCGGACTTGATCCGCATTCCATAGAACGACCGGTAAACGAACACCATCGCCAGACCCAGCAGGACCCACGCCGCTGATTGTCGCAGCGTTTCCTGACCGCGGTCTGAGAGCTCCATGGCGACTTCCAGCGCGAGCAGTCCGAACAGCGTGCTGAATTTGATAATCGGATTCATCGCGACCGACGATGTGTCTTTGAACGGATCGCCGACGGTGTCGCCCACAACCGTGGCCGCGTGAAGCGGAGTGCCCTTCATCTGCAGTTCCACCTCGACCAGTTTCTTGGCGTTGTCCCAGGCACCGCCGGCATTCGCCATGAAAATCGCCTGGTACAGACCGAATACGGCAATGGAGACGAGATAGCCGATGAACAGGTAGTTTTCAAAACAGGCAAACGAGAGTGTCACGAACAGAATCACGAGAAAGATGTTCAGCATGCCCCATTGAGCGTATTGCGTACAGATTTCGACAACGCGTTTCGAGTCCTCCTCAGACGCTTTTTTCGCGGTGCTGTCCAGCTTGATATGATCCTTGATGTACTTCACGGCCCGATAGGCTCCGGTCGTCACCGCCTGCATGGAGGCTCCCGTGAACCAGTAAATCACGGCTCCCCCCAAAATCACGCCAAACAGAAATGGAGCATGCAGAATGGACAGATTCTCAAGACCCACAGTCAGTCCGTCAGTCAGCATCACGATGATCGAGAACACCAGCGTCGTGGAACCGACGACCGCCGTTCCGATCAGCACCGGCTTAGCCGTCGCCTTGAATGTGTTGCCCGCTCCATCATTTTCTTCAAGGAACCGTTTAGCCGTTTCGAACTGCGGCGTGAATCCGAAGTCACGCTGAATCTCCTGCTCGATCCCCGGCAACTGCTCAATCATTGACAGTTCAAACACGGACTGAGCGTTGTCCGTGACCGGACCATAGGAATCGACAGCAATCGTCACAGGCCCCATACCGAGAAAACCGAATGCGATGAGTCCGAATGCGAACACCGAAGTCGCCTGCGGGCTGATCATCATCTCCTGAGCACCCAGCCAGGCACAGGAGTTTCCGACTGCCATCAGTCCGACAATGGCCAGGCCCAGCCAGAAGCATGAGAAGTTCCCGGCGATCAGTCCCGACAGAATATTGAGTGAAGCACCGCCCTCTTTGGAAGCTTCCACGACCTCACGCACATGTGCCGACTGAGTGGATGTAAAGACCCGGACAAGCGCGGGAATCACGGCCCCGGCCAATGTCCCGCAACTGATGATCGTGGCCAGCTTCCACCACAGAGTGGAATCCCCGGCGAGATCCTTCAGCAGGAAGTACGACGCCACATACGTCACTGCGATAGAAAGTACGGATGTCAGCCAGACGAGGACTTCCAGCGGTGCCTCTAAATTCATGCTCTTGCTGACCGCATACTTGGCTTTCGATAACTGGTGATTCAGCCAGTAGGCTCCGGCGGAAGTGATGACCATCAGCACACGCAGTGCAAAAATCCATGTCAGCAGCTGAATCTGAA
>JANNGQ010000163.1:0-5035 GCA_031403975.1 Planctomycetota bacterium | reverse complement strand
GTCGCGCCGGTCGCCGTGGCGTGCCCGGCAAGTCGCTCAAGCATGTCCCGACGAAGCGCAAGTGCGTTCGGATCCGAGAGCCATCCGGTCAGCAGTTCCGTCATGCGGCGGATGTCAGACTCCGGATTGCCTAGTGAAATGAACTCGGGCGTGACTTCCTGATCGGCGATCAGATTCGTGAGCGTGATGAAGCGACACTTCATCAGGAATCGAGACGCAAACCGGCTGCTGCGGGACACGCGATACAGCACGACGGCCGGTTTGCGTCGGGCCAGCAGTTCCAGACTGATTGAACCACTGACCATCAGACAGCAGTCCGCACCCTCAATGACTTCGGGAGTTTTGCTGACGAAGTACTTCAGCGGCGTGATCAGTCCGGCTTCCGCCTGCAGAGTTTTGCAGCGTTCCAGATGCTGAGGCCGATAGTTGCCGACGACCCAGCGCGTTGCGGGTACGGCGTCGGAAACACGCCGCACGACTTCCAGCATGACAGGCCAGTTTTTTTCAATCTCATGATTGCGGGAGCCGGGCAGCAGCCCGACGACGGGTGAATGTCCGCCGTTGCGGATCTGCTGCAGCACGGCGGCGTCCGGTTGTCGTTCAGCCACCTGGTCAAAAAACGGATGCCCTACCCAGGTCGCCTTGACACCTCGCGAACGATACCAGTCGTACTCAAACGGCAGCGCGCACAGGACATGATTCACCCACTTGCGGACACGCTTGATCCGCCAGCCGGCCCAGCCCCAGAGCTGTGGCGGCAGATAGTAATAGACGGGTATGTTCCGCTTGCTCGCTGCCCGCGCGATCCACCAGTTGAAGCCGGGAAAATCCACAAGTACAACCGCGTCCGGAGGATACCGATCAAAGTGCTTCTCGGCCTTTTGCACCAGGCTCCGGAATTTTGCCAGCAGCGGGATGACTCGCAGAAAACCCATCACGGCCAGTTCGGTCAGTTCAAACAGCAGGTCGCAGCCGGCCTCCCGCATGTCGGGTCCGCCGAATCCTTCCGCGACGAATTCCGGCTGGCGTGACTGCAGTTCCCGAATCAGCCTGGCAGCATGCTGGTCACCGCTGGGTTCACCAGCGGAGAAGAAGATCTTCATAGAGGGAGTCCGTTCACTGTTCAATCGCGCTCTCAGCCTGCGACTCACTTCAGGCCCGATTTCCGGTTCATTTTGACACGATGCTGCAATCCCGTCTAGACTTGCCTTCGCGACAACGGATTGTGTCGTGGATTTGGACGGTGAACAGACTTCACCGTGCATGGAAACTCAGGGAGGTGACTCATGAAGATCGTAGGCATCATACCGGCTCGTCTGCAGTCAACGCGACTGCCTCGAAAACTCCTGCTTTGTGCAACCGGCAAGCCTTTGATTCAATATGTCTGGGAAACCGCCTGTGAGTGTCCCGACCTGCACGATGTGGTTGTTGCAACGGACAGCGAAGAGATTGCCGACGTTGTCCATTCTTTCGGCGGCCGCGCGGAAATGACCGGGCAGCACAACAGCGGAACCGATCGCATCGCCGAGGTCACTCGTCGCTGCTTTCCGGACGCCGACGTAATCGTCAATCTGCAGGGTGACGAGCCCGAGCTGGAACCGAAGGTCGTAGCAGCACTGGTGCATGAGCTGCGAACATCGAACTGCCTGATGGCCACTGTTGCTGCGCCAATTGCGTCTCCGGACGTCGTCCGTGACCCAAACTGCGTGAAAGTTGTGACCGACGTCAGCGGGCGAGCCTTGTACTTCAGCCGAAGTCCAATTCCTTTCAGCCGTGACGCTGCGATCGAAGTCCATTTTCGCGACGGTGAACCTTCTCCCTGGCTGCTGCATGTCGGCCTGTACGCCTATCGACGCGACTTTCTGATGAAGCTCACTTCGCTGCCTCCTTCGCCGCTGGAGCAGCTTGAACAGCTTGAACAGCTTCGAGCGCTGCAGTCGGGTGCATCCATCGCCGTTGCGATCGTGGACCACGCCGCTGCGGGAATCGATACGTCGGCAGACTATGCCGCCTTCGTGGCTCGACGTGCAACACGCCTGCGGCGAAGAGTCGCATGAAAGTCCGCGGAATCACATTTGACCCGGCTCTGAACGGTTCCGGAATGGGTGATCGCGGAACTCGTGAGAGTTCCGGTCTGAAATCTCACGACTTCAGCTACAGAACAGACTGGATCCGAGACGGCCTGGGACATTCCGGTCAGACTCTGTCTCGATTTGTGTTGCCCCAGTCCAGGATTTCGTCCTGGTCGACGACTATTCCTTACACAAGCGACGTCGTGCCCCGCCACCGGGGCAGGCCCCAATGGCGTGGACTTAGTGAGCGGAATGGCACTAGCCACCGGTGTCTGTTCGTTAATATGCAGCAAATACACCGGCGGCTAGCGCCTTGCCGCTCACAGAAATCCCTACGTCCACGCCATTGGGGGCAGGCCCGGTGGGGTCGCTTGATTGAGGACTCTACTGTCAGGGATCACGATGTATGCCATTGGGCAATTCGCAGGAGCAGCATCATGAGCCGTCTCATCCGGGAATTCGGACAGTCGCTGATCGCAAGTGTGACGATTCTGGCCTGCGGCTGTCAGGCGGACGAGCCGACCGTGTCGGCGCCAGCGGCTGCCGTACAACCATCAGCGGCAGGAATCTCCGGTCTCCCGGTGAAAGGGCTGACGAACGAATCGATCGGCGAAGACTCAGCGACAATTGTCATTCGTGGAGATCAAACTGGCCAGAACGAAAAAGTCCTGACTGAGGTTGAAAAGACAGAACTGCTGCTGGCGACGGTTGCAGCTCTGAAGGATGCTGTCTTCATCCGCAACGGCAACGATCACACGCCCGAGGAAGCCGCGGCGCATCTCCGCCGCAAACTGGGATCCGACTCTCAGTCACAGGCCTCGGCTAGGGCCTTCGTTGATCGGCTCGCGACTCGTTCTTCAGTCAGCGGCGAGCCCTATATGATCCGCAATTCCGATGGTACGGTTGTCCTCGCTGGCGAGTTCCTTTCTGAGAAGCTGAAGGAAATCGAAGCCGGGACGCACTGAGACATCTCCACCACCCGTTCACGGAATGATCAGGAATCGACGGTGCCATTGGGTTTCGCCATTGGGCGGCCGTTTCCTGTTGATGCGTTTGACCGACAGAAGAGTACTTTCCGATTCACAAGCCAGCGTGGTTCTGGTAAACCTCGCAAACTGGGTGGACTTAATGAAGAAGTGCCCCGCAGACAACTGAAATCCAGGCGGCGATTTTCAGCGATCTGTACTATCAAGGAAGTACGGGATGACTTCGGCAGTGCTGCTTCTGTTCCTGTTCATTCTGGGGATCATGTTCATTGGAATGCTCTATGGAGAGCGTCTGAGTCTGCTGGGTCTGACGGATGGCGAGTGGCTCAGCCCGGTCAGCGTACTGTTTTCAAAACTCTGGAGCACTGTCTGCGAGGCTGTTGACGAAGGCGTCGGATTTGTCCTGGTCCATCTGTCGTGGGTAGTCGCTGCGGTCTCCGGGACAGCAGGGCTGATGCTGGTTGTGTTTCTGATGGGCGGGGGACTGGCTTCCGACGCGGCCGCCTATCATCGCGACACGATCACGCCACTGCATGCAGGCGGTGTCCTGGACAAGATCGAGCGAGTTTCCGCACGAAGCGATCAGGCTCCTGTCATACTGGCCAAAGCAGAACGCGACGATTCACAGTTTGTGACACAGGCCATCGTTAACGACTATCTGGTGTTCGGTCGTCCTGAAACTGCACCTGTCCGTCCTCGGCCGCGGCGTCCGATCGAAGGAGGTGTCATCGATCTGACGGATCGGAAGCCCGTTACAGAACGACCATTCCTCGACGTCACGTTCCGTCGCCTGGGCTCGTCCGTGATCCGCACAGAAGAAATCCCTGACGTTATTCTGCGAGGGCGGCTCATCGACGATCTGCCGGATCCACGGTTCGTGGATCGTGCCTTGCAGGGTCTGTTGCGGGATAACTGGCGAGAAGGATTCGGGCTGCCTGCAAGGGAGTCTTCTGGTATCGGTCGACCGGGCGACACACTGTCCGAGTCTCCGCTGACGGCGGTACGCGAGTTGGAATCCGCTGTTCGTGTGACTCCCGGAATCCTGGTGACCGAGCACGATCTGCGTGTTGAGAAGACGGCTCCGGAAGAGTCCGCGACTGGTGAAATCACGCTGCAGATCTCGCTGACCAATCTGAGCCATGAAACGATCGACGGTCTGCTGGTTCGTGAGCTGCTGCCATTTGACACTCTCGTCCGGGGTGCCGAACCGAAGGGTGTGTTTCACAAAGATACGCTGACATGGCTGGTCAACGACCTGCGTCCGTCGGCGGAACAAATGCTGCGGTTCACGGTGTTGCCATCGAGTCGTCTGGAATCCGATCGCGATGGCACATTTATTTCGACCACGGAAGTTTCAGCTCTGGCAGCTGTCACCACGAGAACCGTTGTCGCGGCAGAATCCTCAATCCCGGATCCGTTCCCGCCAGATCGTCGTGGTGATCCGGTGATTCCCCGCAACACACCCCGCCAGCCGGAGTTCGCCGGTATTCCCGATCTGCGGCTCAGCGTTGCCGAGCCGCGAGACTCGGTCAGCGTCGGTAAAGCGGTGCAGGTGATCTTCACCGTGAAGAACGACGGCACTGCATCGGCGACCGATGTCGCCCTGCGGCTGACTCTGGATGAAGGACTCGATCACAAAGAACTTGTCCGGGGATCAGAACTTCGCACGGTCTCAGTGTCTTCTCAGTTGATTTCCAAATTATTTTCAAAATTAATTTCAAAGCCGGATATATGGAGCATATATGGCCAGTAGAGTACAGGAATTAGCAGAAAAAATAAACATGACAGTTGATGAATTCATTGGCGAGATGCGCAAGCGCGGCTGTAGTGAACCTACCGCACTAAAAATCTGGCACGGCGAGTATGAAAATTTTGATGATTTTAAAGATAACGATATTAATCTCAGCAATTTGCGCAAAGCGGCTTATGTCTTGAAGGTTATGACTGGAACATTACTTCCAAAATGAAAGCAGGAGG
>JANNGQ010000162.1:0-3309 GCA_031403975.1 Planctomycetota bacterium | reverse complement strand
GCTGATTCGAGACGACCGACCGAAAACGGCCAGTGCATAGCTGGCCGGGTTTCGGTCCTGGTTGCGGTTCCCGGCTCCGGGGATCGAGAGCGCACGTTGATCAAGCGACGACACGGATTTCACGTTGTCTGCATCATTCCGAGTCGCCTGCACCATCATGTCAAATGCGATTTCCGCCGGAATCCGGCGCGGCACTGCATGGCTGAAATTTCGTTCATCCAGCCGGTTCGTTGAATTCGGAACCCAGGTCAGCTGATACGTCCGGCTGTTGAGGATCTCCCTGTGCAGCCATTTCATGTCGAAGCCGTGCTCGATGAATCCTGCCGCAAGGTAATCCAGCAATGGTGCGTTCACCGGAGGATTGGCGAGATTCAGATCATCCGAAGGCTGTACGATCCCGACGTTGAAGTAGTTTGCCCAGACGCGGTTGACGAAGGCACGTGCAAACAGCGGATTGTCGGGCGACCGCAACCAGTCCATCAGCGGCTGGCGGACATCTTCGTACTGCGTGAGATCGACCTGCGCGCCGCCCAGGAGTTTCGCTGTGGCCGGCACCGGACCGACTCGGTTTGGCTTTCCATTTTCCTTGTTCTTCCGGTCCTTTCTGCCGGCCGCGGCATTGGGCTTGACAGTGAAGACTTCAGACAGCGGAATCGTCTTTCCACCGACAGCCTGCTGCTGCAGGATCTTGCGCAGATCATTCCCTTTCAGGCCTTCAGTGCCATCTATGGAGGCGACCATCGTGTCATATTCTGCCTTGGCATCCGGACGAGGATTCTGCCGCGCCGTTGTACCTTTGAAAAAGCCTTCGAAGGACTTGAAGTCGTCCTGAGTCCATCGGTCAAAGGGATGCTTGTGGCACTGAGCACACTGAATCCGCGTGCCTAGAAATGTATACGCAAAACCAATCACGCGGTCTTCTGACGTCTGGAAATTCTGACGAGCCCAATAGTGAGGCAGATACGACCGGTCGGCATAGGCTGCTGCTCCCGGTCCGTCCTTGTGATAGAGCTTCGAAACATTTTCACAATACTGCAGATAGGACTCGTCAGGTTCCCGACTGACCGCTAATACAATGCCTTCCACGATCTTGTCATAGCTGACGTTCTGCTGGACTCGCCGGAAGATCCACTGATACCAATGCTTTGAGGCTTCTCCCTGGACCGGCGTGACGTTGTTCAGGGTGTCGGTGTTGTTGCCGGTGAAGTCGCACAGTTTTGTAGTCCACCAGGCGACGTAGCCCGGTCGCTCCAGCAACTCATCAATCTTGCGGCTGCGTTTGTCAGAACCCGGATCAGCAAGGAACTCCCGGACTTCAGCGGGCGTTGGCAGAGTTCCCGTCACATCCAGACTGATTCGTCGAAGGAAATCCGCATCCGAACAGGTCTCGGACTGCACAATGCCGACTTTGCGGAGCTTCTGCACGACCAATTCGTCCACCTTGGTCGGTGCCTCCACCAGCGGATACTGATCACCGAACTTTTCAGAGACCGGACGAATTACCGGAACCGGAACGACCGCACTGTCGTAGGAAGCGACAATGTGAGTGTCTCCGGACGAACCAGCCATCACGAGTCCGCCGGCAGTGACGTCGGCGATCTGATCATCATTGGTTTGAAAACGACAAAGAGCGGTCACGTCTTCACGAGTCCCGTCGGACCACACGGCCACCGACTTCAGTTGCTGCTGCTGACCATCGGCGGTGAACTGGATCTCGGACGGCGTGACTTCCAGCGATTCCAGAGTCGCAGGATTCTCCCCGCGTCCGTTCGCGCCGGCCTGCACCCAGCGCAGCAGAACATGGTGCTCCCAGCTGTCTGCTTTCAGTCGTGGACCGCCTTCGTGCTGCATCTGCATCAGAGGCTTCTGCAGGATCAGACTGTTGTCAGGTATCTCAGGATCGATACGGCCATACAACTCGTCGTGGTCCAGCTGGAAATCGTACCCGAAGAGACTCAGTCGGAACCCGCCTCGGCCCTGGAACGACCCGTGACAGGCCCGTCCGTTGCAACCGAGCTTTCCGAGCAGCGGCACAACGTGTTTTTGAAAATCCGGTACTTCGCCTGCGGCCTCAATGCTGCCGAACCGCTGCGACACGGACTCCAGGATCACATCGGCGGACGGAGTCGATTCCTGAGCGAACGCGACCACCGGAGCAACGACAATCGCGGCTGCAAACACACACTGCAGCGAAATTCTGATGAGATTCAATCGCATCCTGATGCCTTTTCGAAACTTCGTTCCTGTCACCCGCCCGCGGACACTTCTCGAAGTCATAATTGAGATGTCTCGTTGCACCCGAAGTCGTGAGACCTCGGACCGAATCAGCAGTGGGCCTCCGAATTCTTACGAATCCGGCTACAGCTTCTATTGAACGGCGTACTAGTTTTGCTCCGCCGATGCAGGAGGCTCGGAGGATTTGTTCACGTGACTCTTCCTGCCGGCAGCCGCTTTCTTCGAAAGCTGCTCCCATTCTCTGTTGACCTGCGACTCCATCGGTTCAGACATTGTCGCCAGTTGTTCGTTAATCCTGGCCAACTGATCTGACAATCTCCTCTGATCCGCCTGCAGCTGGGCCATTTTTGTCTCACGGCGTTTCTTCAGCAGTTCGCGGATCTGTTTTTCCTGTTCCGCATCCTGGCTGCGTGACCAGCGGGCGATCTGTACGCGGATCTGTGAATCACGTTTCCATGATTCCAGTTGTTCGGCGTATCGTGCGGCAGACTTTTCTCTGACGTTCTCCAGTCGCTGAACCTGTTGATTGAGTTCCTTCACCGCACGGGCAAACTCGCCGGGTCGGGGCGTTTCGAGCTGTTCCAGCAAGCGGGCCAGTTCCGGATGATTCTCCGTGGCAAACCGCATAGCAATCTGACGGTCTTCGGCGGACACTTCCGCCTTCGCAGACTTCCGGTCTGTTCCTTCCTGAGCTGCCACGGGCATTCGCACAACGACACTGCAGATCAGGAGCATTCCCGATACCAGCAGCAACAGCCGATACCGATCCATCAGGATGTATCTGCATCGAGCCATCAAAACACGTCCGTTTCATCATCCGGCGTCTGGCCTGGAAACTCACCTGGCTCTTTCAGGGCGTCATCCAGTTCGATCGCTGTCAACAGCCATTCCGGCGCGACAAGATCGGAAAGCGAATCCTCGGACATCAGATCCGTTTCTGAATCAGCCGTCGTTTCAGACGATTCCTCATCCGAGAACAGATTTACCAGGACATCTGCTTCCGATGCCAAACCTTCAGCAACGACGGTCGGAGTACTTAAGGGCCGGTTGAAAAACACCACAACCAGAATCAAC
>JANNGQ010000161.1:0-12281 GCA_031403975.1 Planctomycetota bacterium | reverse complement strand
TTCAGATCTTTGCGCATGGTTGGTTTCTTTCAATGCTCAGGCTGCAACAGTATGACTCGCTGCGAGGCGTGATTCCAGCCGAACCTGTGAGCGGATGTTGTCCAGGCTTACAGGGCACGGACGCGTCATTTGGTGACGCTTCGACACAGCGACTACTGCTCATTCGCGGTCTGTGGAGTTACCGGCTCGATCACGCCCCCGTCCCATTCGATCTTGCACCCCGGCAACGCGGCGGAGAGCTTCTCCACGCCAGCCTCAGTGACTTTGGTGCTCTTGACATTCACGTAAACGAGCTTCAGGGATTCAAAAAAGTTAGTCAGCCCCCCATCGCTTACCTGTGAATTATTCAGTTCAAGGTGCGTGAGGTTCTCGCATTCCTTGAAGTGGGTCAAACCCGCATCGCTCACCTTTGTACGGCCCAGATGCAGGTAGGTCAGACTCTTGCAATCCTTGAAGTAGGCCAGCCCCGCGTCGCTCACTTGGGTATTGTGCAGCCAAAGGTCCGTGAGGCTCTTACAATCCTCGAAGTGGGCTAGCCCCGCATCGCTCACCTTCGGGTTTCTGTCCAAATTCACAACATCGAGTTCAAACGCCCCGCGGGGCAGATCGCCGACAGCCTTGATCTCGCGTTCCGGACCGTTTTCCCTGATACCGATGGTGCCGCCGATCGACAGTACATACTCGGCGGCGCGGCGGTCCGGATCGGTGGAAGTGGTCGGCTCGATCACGCCGCCGTTCCACTTGATACTGCAGCTCGGCAAGGCAGCGGCGAAGTTCCAGGCAGCGGCATCGGAAATCCCGGAGTCCAGGACGGTTACGGAGAGGAGCTGTGGCCAGCTCGCAAGGCGTTCCAGCCCTGCATCGCTTACCTTGGTGCGCATGAAAGTCAGATACGTCAGGTTCTTGCAATTCTCGAACTGGGCGAGGCTTTCGTCGCTCGCCGTGGGACCGCTGAGCACTAAGTCCGTCAACTGCTGGCAATCCTTGAAATGGGCCAGGCCCGCCTCGGTGACATTCTGACAGCTGAGGCTCAGATTCTTCAGACTCCCGCAATCCTTGAAGTGAGCCATTCCCGCGTCGGTCACCTCTCGTCCAGTGAGTTCCAGCTTGGTGAGGTTCCTGCAATTCCGAAGATGCGCCAATCCCGCGTCTGTCAAACCGGTGCCATTGAGTACCAGCTCGGTGAGTTCCCGGCATTCTTTGAAGTGAGCCAGCCCCGCTTCGGTGAACTGAATGCGATCCAGACTCAGGTAGGCGAGATCTTCGCAGTCCTTGAGGTGAGCGAGGCCCGTATCACCGACAGGAATCAGGCCAAGGTCAAGACTCTTCAGGCGCCTGCAATCCTTAAAGTACTCCATCCCCGCGTCAGTGACTGGAGTGAGATGCAACCGCAGGTATCGGAGATTCTGGCAGCCTCGGAAGTTAGCCAGACCGGCATCGGTCACCTTCAGGTTGTCATGGAAAGTGACGCCTCTGAGTTCAAATGGTGCGTCCGGAAGACGGCCAACCTCCCATTCTTTGTCGCCTTCGGTAATCCGGGGAGTTCCGCCGATCGACACGACCCACCTGGCGGCGCGGCGGTCAGGGTCGATGGATTCATTGGCGTAGATGCCGCTGGCCTCGGAGCGCTGATGCCCTCCGCTTGCTTCAGGAGCGGGTTCGTTGATGCGGGGGTTGAGCCTGACCGCAGCCCACAGGACCAGCGCGACGATCGTGCCGAATCCGAAGTATCTCCACCAGCGGCGATCGGGGCCGCTGAAAGATTCGCTGTTGCCCAACGTTGCCGTCATCGCTCCGCGTGACGAGCCTTGTGGCATGGTACTCGGCTGAACGGCCGTACTCAGCGACGCGGGTTGATTGATTTGAGGGCGGCTGGGGAAAGGAGAGGCCGCTGTTGCAGGCTCATCTCGCGGAGCGAGATGGCTACGTTGAAGGCAGGTCACTCGGCCGCTCTGTTGTAATTCGGACTGGCACCGGGCCAGCAGATCGGCGACTTCCGTGGCCGACTGAAACCTGTCTTCGGGTTTCTTGGCGAGCAGCTTGTTCACGATCGTGACCAGCCAGTCGGGGATTTCCGGAAGAACGTCCTGCATCGGACGAGGAGTGTCTTCGACGACTCGACGCAGTACGGCGATGGTTGTTGCCGCTCGAAACGGAGGACGACCGCAGGCGATCTGATACAGCACACTGCCGAGGCTGAAAAGGTCTGTGCGTTGATCCAGCGTCTGTCCCAGTGCTTGCTCAGGCGCCATGTACATCGGTGTGCCCGAGACGACTCCGGTGCGCGTCATGGTGGCATCATCAGCCGCTCGGGCAAGGCCGAAGTCGGTGATCTTGACCTTCTGCTCCACGCCCTGTTCCAGCAGGATGTTGCCCGGCTTGATGTCTCGATGAATGAGTCCCTGAGCATGAGCGGCGGCGAGACCACTGGCGATCTGCCGACCAATGGACAGCACCTCCACCGCATCCAGAGGGCCGTGGGCATCCTGTTTCTGCTGCAACGTCTGACCTTCGATGTACTCCATCACGATGTACGGCAGCGGCTGCTCTTCGACGCTGTAAACCTGCACGATGTTTTCATGCCTGATGGCCGCTGCTGAACGGGCTTCCCGAAGAAACCGCTTGCGAGGCGGCGACGTGGCAGCCATCTCAGGATTCATGACCTTAATGGCAACGAGACGGTGCAGTTTTTCGTCAAACGCTTTGAAGACGATTCCGAATCCGCCTTTACCAATCACCTGCAGAATCTCGTAGTGAGCGAGCGTACCGATCGATCCGTCCCTGGTGGACGGCTGCAGAAAGCTGACATCAATGCGGCTGTCGTCGCTATCGTCATCTTCGCCCGCTGGCGTGCCCACAATCGTGTTCGCAGCTGGTTGCGCAGTGTGGCTGTGGATTTGTTCCACGACCGGAATGTCGAGAAACGAACCCGCGGTTTCATGCGACCTCAGCAAGGCATCGACTCGGACTCGCTTGTCTGAGTCGCCCTGACACGCCTTGTTGAGAAACGCCCGTCGGGCGTTTACGTCCGTGATTTCCAATGCCGCTTCGAAAATGATGCGCTCGTTCATGGCTCATGACTTTGTTCGGTCGGGTGGCTGGGGTCGAACGACAGTGAGCCCCCAGTGATCTTGCGGGCTCAAAATGGAACCCGCTGGGGGGCTACGCTGCGCTACGACTCCAGCCACCCTTGTGACGACGATGTTCTCAAACGGCCTCTAATCATCAGTGCGACGGACGAGCGGAATTTACGCCAGGAATTCTCGGAAGAACACAAACGTTCGACATCTCGTGCGACACCGATGCCCCGTTCAGGCCCGGCGCAGAAATAACTGTCGCCTTCCGGACGTGGAGCACGTTTTTAACGTGCTTGGCACGATGCAATCGTGCCCCACTTATTTCTGTCCCAGCCCTTAACGCCCGGCCGCAGGTGGCGGAATTGTAATTCTCATGGTGCGAGACGAGCCGACGTGTGCAGCTGGGTGACAAGCGGTGACTCATTCCGATTCAGGCCAATTCTCGATGCAGCCACGCTTTGGCGAAGACCCAGATCCGGTCGGCGGTTCGCGGTGAGATGTCCATTGACTCGGCGCATTCGGCCATTGTCAGTCCGGCAAAATACCGCAACTGAACGAGATCGGCCGCGGCAGGATCCTCAAGACGCAGTTTGTCGAGTGCCGAATCCAGGGCGATGAGGTCTTCACGAGGTTCGGGAGCTTCGATGTCAGGAAACTCGACATCTTCTCGCAGGCGATCACCGCCGTGTTTCTCGCGTCGTTTGCGACGAGCGTTCTCGACAAGAATGCGCCGCATGGCTTCCGCGGCGGCGGCAAAGAAATGTCCGCGTCCATTCCATCGAGCGTCGGCGTTCCGTTCGCCTGCTACTCGTAGCCAGGCTTCATGCACCAGAGCCGTCGTTTGCAGCGTCTGTCCTGGTCGTTCAATCGCCAGTCTGGATTTTGCGAGTCGCCGCAGCTCTTCATAAACGAGCGGCAACAATTCGGCGGCAACGGAGCCATCTCCGGCAGCCAGGCGTTCCAGAATTGATGTGACGTCGGACATTGACGGGTTCAAGGGTCGGCAATGCCGAGGTCTCTGCAGATTTTTCTGGCAAGCTGGTTTGGGACTTCACTGTGTCGTGGAACTGCAGACCTGCGATCATTAGCGGGATTGCCCCACCAGGAATGATTGCCGCCTTTTTCGGACAAGCCGGCAACCGTGCGCCGTTATGTGTCGAATGAGATCGCGGCGTTTCACAGGCCGATACAAACCTCTTCAAATTCCTCTCCCGCGGCGCGCCGTGCGTCATCGCGGTTCATTTCCAGTGCCTCGGCAGAATATCTGCGAGGGGGCTCGCTGTCCAAGTTTGATTGTGGAGGTGCGTGCCAGTTGGTCGATTACACGGGCGATTCGGGAAATGGTACATTCACACACGTCGCGGTCATGAGCCGGTTCCAGACGTAATCCTTGAGCCTGAAAATTGTCGCTGAACGGTTTGCAAGCCGCTTTACATCGCCGAACTCCGCCCGCTATACTCCCCGCCTCTTTCTTCGGGAAAAGTATACATAGGTTCAGTTTGAGGGCGGTCCGAATCGTCGTTGGCCGTCGTCGTGGAGAATGGAAAACATGCCCAAACAGAAGACACACAAGGGAATGAAGCGCCGGTTCAAGATCACGGCGTCGGGCAAAGCGACGCATCGCAGTGCGAATCGCGGCCACATTCTTAGTCACAAAAGCGCGAAGCGAAAACGCAATCTGCGAAATGGTGACGTTATCATTGGTGCAGAGGCCAAGCTGTTGATCGCTCATTTGCGTCCGGGTCTGTGATCGAAATCGTTCCGTTGAGTTGGTTATTGTTTGGCTGTTTGCTCTGAAGGTCTGGTCCAATGCGTGTTCGTCTGGGAAAAGCCCGTCACCGTTCAAAGAAGCGACTTTTCAAAGAAGCGCGCGGCAACGTCGGAGGTCGCAGCAAGCTGCTGCGGACGGTCAAAGAAACCTTGGTGCGTGCTCGAGCGTTTGCCACACGCGATCGCAAGGTCCGCAAGCGCGAATTCCGTGCGCTGTGGATCACGCGCATCACGGCTGCCTGTCGAGAACGAGGTCTGAATTATTCGGTGTTCATTCACGGACTTGTGCTGGCGAAGGTTGAGCTGAATCGCAAGCAGTTGAGTGAACTGGCAATCGCCAATCCGGAGATCTTCAGTGAGATCGTGGAGATCTCGAAGAAGGCTCGTAGTGCCGTTGCCTGATCCGTCGCTGCAGAGTGGCCGCAAACGGGCCGAGCTGTGAAGGAGTTTTCGCAATGCAACATGAGGGAATGGGTTTGTAGCCGGAGTCGTGAGACTTCGGAGTCAGCTGGGCACCCTCCGAATTCTCACGAATCCAGCTACGAAAAACCTAATCAGATTTGTGATGGACATTCTGACGGCATTCGACGAATTTGAATCCGCTGCGATGCAGGCCATTCAGTCGGCCACCAGCACTGATGCTCTGGAGAAAGTCCGGATTGAATTCCTCGGCCAGAAGAATGGTCGAGTCCGTGATCTGCAGAAGTCAGTCGGCGCAGCAACACCCGAGCAGAAGCCGATCGTCGGCAAGCGCTTCAATGAAGTCCGGACCTGCGTGACCGCTCAGCTGGAATCCCGGATCGAGCAGTTGAAATCGCGCTCCAGTACGGTCATCAGTGACTTTGACGTCACTCTGCCGGGAGAGCGGCCGAGAATCGGACGGCTGCATCCGATTACGCGAGTGATCACGGAGTTCCGTGAACTGATGGGCCGGTTCGGATTTATGGTGGTGGACGGCCGGGAGATCGAAGACGAGCGGCACAATTTCGAAGCGCTGAACATCCCGGAAGACCATCCGGCCCGCGATCCGCTGGATAATTTCTACGTCGCCTGCGCATCGGCGACGGTCGGCGGTCCGGTGCTGTTGCGGAGCCAGACATCCACGGTTCAGATCCGCACGATGGAGACGACAAAGCCTCCGATCCGCATCGTCTCAATGGGTCGTGTCTATCGTCCGGATACGATCGACGCGACTCATTCCTGCATGTTCCATCAGATGGAAGGCCTGATGGTAGATCGCGATGCGACGATGTCACAGCTCAAGACAGTGCTGAGCATGTTCGCCCGCAGCTTCCTCGGGCCCGATGTTGAGATCCGATTTCGGCCGTCGTTCTTTCCGTTCACAGAACCGTCGGTCGAAGTGGACATGAAGTGGGGCGATCACTGGATGGAAATCGGCGGTGCCGGCATGGTGGACCCGAACGTTTTCGCGGCCGTGGGCTACGATCCGGACGAGTTTACAGGGTTTGCATTCGGTCTCGGTATTGAACGCTTCTGCATGAAGCACTACGGCGTCGACGACATCCGGCGTTTCTATGAGAACGACCTGCGGTTTCTGTCGCAGTTTTGAAACAGGATTCAGGATTCAGCCTTTCCGAATCCTGAATTCTGACCCCCGTCTCCTGCTCCCTACTTCACGTTCGCCATCAGCTGAATATGACCGTTGCAGTGTTTGCACACGACCTTGCAGCCCATGTACTTCTCAGCGGCACGAAGCTCGTTCCTGCAGTGAGGGCAGGGGGTATAGAACGCCTTGATCTTGACTTCAACGCCGTACGTGAACGGCTGAACACAGTGTTTGCACTGCACCTTCATTCCCTTGTATTTGGAGTGAATGCGCAGCTCCGCGTTGCAACCGGGACAAATCACGTAATGACCCTTTGGGGACGCAGCAGCGATCACAGCAAGCTCCGGCAGAGGAACAAACGCGGGAATCTCCACGCTGTCTTCGGACAGCTCCGAATTCAGCAGTGCCCGACAGGTCTGACAGTGAACAACTCGAGGCGGCATTTCGTCGCCACATTGAGGGCAGGGGCCTCCCAGCCATGCACCGTTCATCGGATTCACCCTGCTTCGATCGATCATCGGGATTTCAGTGCAGCCGGAAAAGCCTCCCGGCAGCTCATTCAGACCTTAAGATATTAGTGACAAGTACACCTGAGTGTCATACTGATTTGCGCCGATTTGCGATGTTCTGAGCGAGAGGTTCAGCGTTTTGCTCTGACCGCAACGACATGCCGGAATGTTCTGAGGTACAGGTGGCCGTTTGCGACTGCCGGAGTTGAATGGCTGCCGTCTCCAAGCGAAGAACGCCCGAGCTCATGGAATTCACGTCCGGCCTGAACGACTACAACCTGACCGTCTTCGGTGACACAATACAGCCGGTCTTCAATGCAGACGGGTGATCCGCTGAAGGCTCCCTCGAGACGCTCGGACCAGACTTCTTTGCCTGTGGGCAGTTCCAGGCATGTCAGAATTCCTTTGTCGCCCCACAGGAACAGCAGTCCGTTCAGCGCGACAGGGCACGGCACATAGGGCAGCACCGTCCGGCGTTCGTAGACAATCCGGGACGCCTCGTCAGCACTCGGATCGGACTTTATGGCGGCGAAATACTTGCCGCTGCCGCCTTCGCCGCAAATGGCGAAGACGAGTCCGTCGGACTCGACAGGCGATGCCACCGTCCGCATCGGCAGCTTCGGAGTCTGCCAGTTGGTCTCGCCTGTATTCAGATCGATTCCTGTCACACCACTCGCTTCGCTGATGCAGATCAGCTGCGGCCGGGAGCCGTTCCCGGGCACGACCAGCGGTGTGGCATAGGAGGTTTTTCCCGGAAGCCGATCTGCCTTCCAGACTTCATCACCGCTTTCGGCGTTCAAGGCGATGATGGAACTTGGTCCCAGCTGATCATTCGGCACGATCAGTAATCCGTTGTGGACGATCGGTGACGCGCCAAGTCCGTGCTCGCTGTTGTAGACACCCAGTTCACGAGTCCACACGTTGTTTCCTGCAAAGTCCCAGGCCTGTGCCAGCAGCTTCTGATCATCGGCCAGAAGCAAATACACACGCTGACCGTCCGTCGTTGGTGTGCTGGAGGCCCAGCTGTTCTTGTCATGTTTGTGACTCTCCCGGAGCGGCACTGACACCTGCCATCTCTGACTTCCCGAATCAGCGTCCAGGCAGTGCAGGAATCGTTCGCCGCCGCCTTCCGCAGCGGTCGTCACGAAGAGCGACTTATCCCACACGACCGGTGATGAATGTCCCACCTGCGGCAGTTCGATTTTCCAGGCCACGTCGTTCTCGGTCCATGTCGCCGGAATCCCGGCAACCATGCTGATCCCCGCACCATTCTCGCCCCGAAACCGAGGCCAGTTCTGGGCGATGGCCGTTGACTGGACAAGAAGCAGTACATTCAGGGATATCGCAGCAAGTCGGTTCATGGACGCACACCGGAGACTCGGAAAATGACGGTCACTTCACGGTTCATGACGGTAAGTCAACAAGCGCCTGAATGCAACCTGCTGTGTCAGACGTTTCTGATTGAGGTCACCGACAGGCCTCTTGTCGGCATCGGCCGCAGGGCCAGCATTCCTGCCGGTCTGCGGTCCGTGGGCCGGGAATGTCGACCGGACTGATCACGAGAGCGACTCAAGGGACCCGTCGCAGGTGACATTCGGCCGTCCGCATGTCAACATGTCTGACGATTCCGATTGCGGTCTCAATCAGTCATTTGTCCTGGATTTTCTTCGAAGCCTTATTCGATGAGTGACCATGTTCCTCTGCCGGTGGCAGGTTCTGACGACATCGCGTTCCTGCTGACGTGGGATGGCTCCACCTGGCGCGATGTCATGCGGCTGAGGCATGGCCAGGTGACAACCATCGGTCGATCGGCAACCAACCGCATCGTACTCCAGGATGACGCCTGCAGCCGCAATCACTGTGAGATCTTCTTCTCGGAGGGTGACTGGCGGCTGCGGGATCTTGGCAGTCGCAACGGCACAAACATTCGCGGCAAGATCGTCACTGGCGACGCGCCGCTGTACTCGGGCGACATCATCGGCATCGGTGAATGCCGATTGGCGTTCACGACCAGTCTTGAGGCAGCACCCGCTTCGCCGCAGGGTGGTGTGACATCAGGGGAAGGTGGTACCTCCGCAACGCAGACGGCGATCGAGATCACGCGGGAACCCAGCATTCTGCACCGCACGGCGATGCCTGAGTTCCTCGCTTCGGGGAGTGCTGCCAAGTCGGATTCGAGTCACGGACTGGAACTTGCCAAGCTCTATCGCCTGGGACTCGACATGGGTGCCGCGAAGACCCGTCAGCAACTGACTGATGTCGTTCTGGCCAGTCTCGCGCGGGAAACCGTGGCGAGCATTTCCGCGATCCTGCTCGCATCGGCCGATGCCTCCAGTCAGCCGGTTCCCGCGGATCTGCAGGTCGTCGCCTATCACAGCCGCAAAGACCTGCCGTATCGGCGCGTGTCGGACAATCTTTCCCGGGTGGTGCTGTCGAAACGTGAAGCGATCCTTGCGCGAGATGTCGGCGATGACCGACAATTGTCTGTGTTTGACAGTCTCGGCGAAATGAAGGCTTTCAGTGTCATCTGTGCGCCGATTCAGGCAGCGGATCGCGTCCGGGGACTGATTCATCTGTATTCGACCAATCCGGATAATCCGCTCGACAAGCACGATCTGGAGTTCGCTCTGGCCGTCGCAAATCAGTTCGCCGTCGCACTGCCTCCGCTGCAGGAACGCGATTCCCTCCAGACCGGATTGGCCAAGGCTCGAATTGTCAATGAATCCCTGCGGGAACAACTGTCACAGGAGCAGACGCTGATCGGCGAGTCGCCTGACATGACCGAATTGAAAGACCGTATGGGACTGATCGCGGAAACAGACGCGACTGTTCTGATCCGCGGTGAAAGCGGCTGCGGCAAGGAGCTGATCGCCCGCAGCATTCATCGGCAGAGCCCTCGCCGCGAAGGCCCGTTCGTGTGCGTCAACTGCGCCGCGCTGAATGAAAGCCTGCTGGAAAGTGAACTCTTCGGCCACGAGAAAGGCGCGTTCACGGGAGCGGTCGACCGCAAGATCGGACGCTTTGAACAGGCCGACGGCGGCACTCTGTTTCTGGACGAGGTCGGCGAAATGAGTTCCACGATTCAGGCGAAATTCCTTCGCATTCTGGAAGGATTCCCGTTCGAACGTATCGGAGGCCGCAAACCGATTCAGGTCAACGTCCGCATTGTGGCGGCCACGAACCGGGACCTTGAGGAAGCAGTCGAAGACGGCGACTTCCGAAAAGACCTCTACTTCCGCCTGCAGGTCGCGGAAATCACGGCCAGTCCACTGAGAGAGCGGCGCAACGACATTGAAATCCTCGCTAAGGCGTTCCTGCAGAAGTTTGTGACAAAGACGGGGCGAGTCATCAAGGGTTTCACGGACGAAGCACTGCAACTGCTCAAAGAATACAACTGGCCGGGAAACGTCCGCGAATTGCAGAACACGATCGAACGAACTGTGATCCTCTGCCGCAATGAAGTTGTGCGTGCCAGCGACATTCAGCTATCCAGCCTCGCGAGCCGGCCGGCTGCTGCCACAGCCGAACGCAGCGCTCCGGGCTCGTACCGCGAGCTTTCCATGGCCGACGTGGAACAGGAACACATCCTTTCAACTCTTGAACACACCGGCTGGAACAAATCGAAGGCGTCGCAGATCCTGGGAATTGAACGTTCCACGCTGGACCGCAAACTGAAACGATACCACGTCCCGCGACCGCTGACAGATTGAGCCAGGAAAGATCTGCAACGGGAAAATGACTTCAGAGCGCCGCGCGTTTCTGCCGCCCTGCCGGTCAACGTCGTGAAGGATTTATTGCAAGGAAACAGGGGGAATGAGCTGGTAGCCGGAGTCGTGAGACTTCGGAGTCAGCACGTTACCTCCGCCGAATTCTTACGAATCCGGCTACAAGAATCCTTCACGGCGCTGCCTGCCGGTGTCCAGCGCGGTCGTCGGGCGCAATAAGAACCGTGGCGCGGGCTTAACCCTTCAGCCTCGCCTGGATCTCATCCACGATCCGGCTCACGGGAACTCGTTCCTGCACCAGCGTGTCGCGGTCGCGCACGGTGACGCATTTGTCGATGGCAGTTTCGCCGTCGACGGTGATGCAGAATGGTGTGCCAATTTCGTCCTGGCGGCGGTAGCGGCGACCGATGGCGGCCTGCTGGTCGTACTGGACGTTCAGGCCTGCGGCCTTGAGTTCTCCGAAAATCTCTGCGGCCTTTTCCGGCATTCCTTCCTTCTTGATCAGCGGGAAAACAGCGGCCTTCACGGGTGCGATGCGGGGATGAAACTTCATCAGGACTCGTTCCTGCATTTCGCCCTTTTCATCCGGCTGATGATCTTCGTGATAGGCTTCGCAGAGAAACGCCAGAGTTCCGCGATCCGCTCCGGCTGACGGTTCAATCACATGCGGCGTGAAGCGTTCACGGGTCTGGTCGTCGAAGTACGTCAGATCCTTGCCGCTGCCGCGATGTTTCGGCTGACCATCAGCCGTCCGTTCGACTTCCAGTTCGCCGGCGGCGTTCTTTGTGAGCTTGCCTTCCATATGTGAACGAAGGTCAAAGTCGCCTCGATGAGCAATCCCTTCCAGCTCGCCGTATTCACCTTCAGCAAGGAACGGAAATGCGTACTCGATGTCGGCCGTGCCAACAGAATAGTGAGCCAGTTCTTCCTGATGGTGATCTCGCAGAATGATCCGCTCTCGGGCAATGCCCAGATTCAGATACCAGTTGTATCGCCGGTCGCGCCAGTAGGTGTACCATTCGCGTGACTGCGACGGATGGCAGAAGAATTCGATTTCCATCTGTTCAAACTCGCGTGATCGGAATGTGAAGTTCCGTGGCGTGATTTCATTGCGGAAACTCTTGCCGACCTGACAGATCCCGAATGGCAGTTTGACGCGGCTGCTGTCGACGACGTTCTTGAAGTTGACGAAGATTCCCTGAGCCGTCTCCGGTCGCAGAAACGCGGCATCGTCTTCAGTTCCCAGCGCGCCGAGAATTGTTTTCATCATCAGGTTGAATTCACGCGGTTCGGTCAATTTGCAGCCCGTATGCTCGCCGACCAGTTTGCTGGGCTTCTGCGGACAGGGCGTGCCGGGGAGATGGTCCTGACGAAATCGGCCTTTGCATCCGTGACAGTCGACCATCATGTCATGAAACAGGTCATAGTGTCCCGAGCATTTCCAGACCTGCGGGTGCATGATGATGGCCGATTCCAGGCCGACCATCTGAAACGTTGCGGGTGCTCCGTCCGGCTGCAGCAGTTCGTTGTGAGCCGACACCATGTCGTGATACCAGACATTCCGGACGTTTCGTTTGAGTTCAGTTCCGAGCGGGCCGTAATCCCAGAACCCGTTCTGTCCACCGTAGATTTC
>JANNGQ010000160.1:0-1807 GCA_031403975.1 Planctomycetota bacterium | reverse complement strand
CAGGAGGTAAGGGTGAAACGGTGCGGTAAGAGCGCACCAGCGGTTCGGGCGACCGAGCCGGCTGGGTAAACCCCATCGGGAGCAAGGCCAAGCAGAAGGAACGGCGACCGCAAGGCCGCCACGAATCGGTCCGATTCGTCAGACTTTCGGGTCGGCTGCACGAGGTGCTGAGTAATCAGCATCCCAGAGAAATGAACGCCCGCGACAGAACCCGGCTTATCGTCCCTCTGCCGGCGATTTTGAGGATTTGCATATGAGTTTCTTTCCCTGTGGCCACACGCGACGCGAGTTTGTCTGGCAGATGGGCGGCGGCTTTGCAGGACTGGCATTGTCCTCGCTGCTGGACAGCGATGGGTTCTTCGGACGACCGGCGCTTGCAGAATCCGCGCGGCGCGAAGGTTCAACGCTCGCCATGCGACCTGCTCAACTGCCGACAAAAGCCCGGGCGTGCATTTTTCTGATGATGAACGGCGCGCCCAGTCAGGTCGATACGTTTGACTACAAACCGGCGCTCGAAAAGTATGCCGGACAGCCGTTACCGGACGGAAAGAACTACATCAATTCGGGTGGCCGTCGCGTCGGCTTTCTCACGCCCGCGTTTCGCAGATTCCGACCGGGCGGTGACAGCGGGTTGATGATCTCGGACTATTTTCCAAACGTCCGTAAACATGCCGACAAGCTGGCCGTGATCAAATCGTGTCACACCGACAGCCACGCGCACGGCAGCGCACTGGTGGCGATGAATACCGGCAAGACATTCATCGGGAGACCGTCGCTGGGGTCCTGGTGCGTGTACGGTCTGGGTACGCAGAATGAAAGTCTGCCGGGCTACGTCGTGATTCTTGACAAGCGGGGAGGCCCGATCAGCGGTCAGCCGAATTGGGCCAGCGGGTTTATGTCGGCCGCGTATCAGGGGACGTTGTTCCGTCCGACGGGCGATCCGATTCTCGACTTACGCGGCCCCGCGCACATCACCCAGGCGGCACAGCGGTCACAGCTCGACCTGCTGGCGAAACTGAATGAACAGCATCTGGCAGCACGACCGGGCGGAGACGAGCTGGCCGCGCGGATCGGGTCGTATGAACTTGCATTCCGGATGCAGACGGAAGCTCCTGAGGCCGTCGATCTGGCTCAGGAGTCCGAGTCGACACTGGCAATGTACGGTGTCGGGGCAGCGCCCACGGATGAGTTCGGACGCAACTGTCTCGTGGCGCGCGCAGGCTGGTGGAACGCGGTGTCCGTTTCGTGCAGCTCTATTCCGGCGGCGGACATCTGGAAGAAACCTGGGACGCTCATGAGAGCATCGAGAAGAACCACGGTCGTCACGGAGCAGAAGTCGATCAGCCCATCGCCGCACTGCTGACGGATCTGGAACAACGGGGTCTGCTGGAGGAAACTCTGATCGTCTGGGGCGGCGAGTTCGGACGCATGCCGTTCAGCGAAGGCCCGAACGCGCCCGGCCGCAATCACAATCCGTACGGCTTCTCGATGTGGCTCGCCGGAGCCGGAGTCAAGGGCGGCATGGCCTGGGGTGAAACGGACGATTTCGGATTTGAAGCCGTCACTGATCGAGTCCACCTGCACGATCTTCACGCCACGATCCTGCACCTGATGGGTCTGGACCACGAAAAGCTGACCTGGTTCCATCAGGGCCGGGACGAGAGTCTGACGGATGTGTTCGGTAACGTCGTCAGCGGTGTTCTGGCATAAGGCGGAGGCGACGTTTGCCAGAGTATTCGAAATCGTAGCCATCACGCTCCGCGTGATGAGCCTTGATCTGACGTGTGATGAGACGAAAGATCGTTTT
>JANNGQ010000159.1:0-2345 GCA_031403975.1 Planctomycetota bacterium | reverse complement strand
CCGTCAGATTGTAGTAGTAACCAGCGTGATGATCGTTTGTGCTGACGGAGCTGCCCACGGAGTTGATCAAGGCGAGGTGGTGAGCCTGCCTGGCCAGCATCGGCAGGTGCTCACTCAGCACGACGCCTGGAGCCGACGTTGCAATGGGCTGAAACGGCCCGCGATACTCCAAAGGTGCTCCCGGTTTCAGATCCCACATGTCCAGATGTGAAGCACCGCCGCTGAGGAAAAACAGAATTGTCGACTTCGCTGAGCCGGCTGCTGCGTCTGACCTGGTCACAGGAACGGCCTCTGTCGGCCGTCCAAACGTCAGGCCGGCGAAGCCAACCCCTGACGCGACAAGAAAGGATCGCCGCGGCACGCAACGAGGTCTGTTTGTGCGGTGCGGCATTGATTTCTCCTTTCTGCGTCGAATGATCTGGGAACAAAAATCGCCGACATCGATCGTTTAACGGCAAGCCCACGGCGTCGGTGGCCCCTTGCGATGCCGGCGCAGTCGCCTCCGGCTCGCCGTTAAACAAATCAGCGTTAACAACAACACACACTCTACGAATACAGCGGTGAAATCACCTGCCCTGCATTGATACGATGCGGACGTCCCAGACGATCGATCATGGTACTCTCCGGATCGATTCCTAAAGCCGTGAAGATTGTCGCACCGAGATCGGCCGGATACCAGCCGCGAGTCGCCGGATAGGCGGCCTGATCGTCACTGGCACCGATCACCTGGCCTCCGCGAATCCCGGCACCGGCGAACACGGCTGAGAACACTCCGGACCAGTGATCTCTGCCTCCTCCTGGATTGATTTGCGGCGTGCGGCCAAACTCGCCGACCGCCACAACCAGCGTTGTGTCGAGCAATCCTCGCTCATCAAGATCCGACAGCAAAGCGGACAACCCCTGATCAAAGGGAGGCAGCAGACGATTCTTCAACTGGCCGAAATTGTCGCCGTGCGTATCCCAGTTGTTCATCGTTCCCATGTTGGCCTGAACAACGGGCATGCCGGCCTCAACAAGTCTTCGAGCCAGCAGCAGGGACTGCCCGAAAGCATGACGGCCATAGCGGTCTCGAACGGCCGCCGCCTCGCGATTCATATCAAACACCTCACGAAACCTTCCGGCGGCTCCCAGCAGCTGATGAGCCTTCTCCACAGATCGGCTCAAAGACTGCGCAGCAGATGGCAGCTGGAGATGTCGATGCTGATCATCCAGTGCCGACAGCAATCCACGCCGGTTCTGCACACGCTGTCCGTCCAGATCCTGAAGTAATGTCAGTTCGTCAATGCCGAAGTCCGTCGCGTTGGGATCTTTCGTGACGTGCCAGGGATCGTACTGACTTCCCATGAAGCCGCCGGTCTGCCCTGAAAACCCATAGCCGTTGTGAATATACGTCGGCAGCATCACACCGGACGGCACGCCGTCCTCCCGGGGGCGCACGGCCTGCATCGTCGCCGAGTAACATGGCCAGTCTGCGCGGCTGGCCATGTGAGTGGCTCCCGGCGGCGTTTGATTGATTCCTGTCAGAACAAAATGCGTGGCATGTTCATGACTCGGGAGACTGTGCGTCATCGAACGGACAATCGCGAACTTGTCCGCGACCAGCGATAGTTTTGGCAAATGCGGCCCGATCTGAACTCCGGGAATGACCGTGTCGATCGGCTGAAACTCCCCGCGCACTTCTTTCGGAGCATCCGGTTTCAGATCCCAGATATCCTGATGCGAGGGAGCTCCGCTCAGGAAGACAAAAATGACACTCTTCGCGCGTCCGGACAACGGCGACGAAGACACAGCGGCGCTGGCCTTCCGGCCGGATGCCAGGTCTGCCAGGCCGAGACCGAGTGCTCCGGAGAAGCCCACTTGCAGAAACTGCTTGCGGGTCATCGCGGCCGCGCGGCGATGGATGGCTTGTAGGTCAGACATGATCAGCTCCAGAGCGGAGTCAAAGGCGGGCGGGAAGGCGGGAAAAACAATGGCGGGGCATGAAGCATACCTGGAATTTCCAGACAATCGCAAGGCGTTCGCCCTGAAACAGGCAGATCTTGTCGATGCAGAGTCGGGCGTACCGTACACCCGCCGTTCCACCGGCGGGAATTCTGGACAGTTCAGGAAGGCGACTTTGCTGATTCGACTGTCCCGAGTTCTCACTGACGACTCCATCCAGCTCGTCTGGATGGTGAAGATGATGGAAAGCTCGCCATGCAACGCCGCGAAACCTCACTCAATACTCCTGCATTCCCGCCTTCGGCGGGAATGCAGGAGTATTGAGTGAGTGTATTGTTTGCGTTCTTAGCTCTCCATCTGCTTCAGCAACGGCACGAGGTCGTTGGGGTCGAATGTCGGACAGT
>JANNGQ010000158.1:0-6197 GCA_031403975.1 Planctomycetota bacterium | reverse complement strand
CGAGCTGGCTGGATGTCGCCAGTGGCATTGAGCTTGACGCAGCGTGCGGGAGCCGTGAACAATCGCCGAGCGAGCAACCGCGGCATTCTGCCGATGTCTCTGGACGAGTACGTTCGCCTGCTGGACTGGACCGGTCGTCAGCTGCGTCGTCCTGCAGTTGAGCGAGGCACAGGGAAATCCGGCAGGATCCCTGCCGACTGCGCTCCGATCCTCGACCGGCTTGAATGCAGCGCCGAGACGTGGCTGGATTTCGTGCAGAACTTCAGGAAGCGGTTCCGAATGGAAGCCGGTCTGCCGAAGTCTTTGAAATCCTTCCGAAGCGTTCGCCATTCCCGCCGAACATCGACCGCGGCAACTTAGGATCGTTCGAGATTTTACTGTCCGATTTGAAAAGTGCCACAGGGTTCCAGCCTGTCGTCGAAGTACTCGCAGGCTGGAAGCCTACGCCACTTATTCCTCGAACGATCCTTAGCAGTCAGGCACTCGGGCGTAGACTCAGCAATTGGCAAGTGCCAATGGGAACACAGCGCGTTGTTGCCGAGTACGTGCATGAGTTTCATTTGTTGTTTGCCGAGAACCGAGCCGCGAGCGTCAGCGACCGGATCCGGCGGCGAATCGGTTCCCGCTGCCTGACGGTCGGGGCTCGGTGCTTTGTGAGCCGATCGGCGATCGTCGCTTTGTCCGCTTCTGACTTTTGTAACCATTGCAACTGCTTTTCTTTGAAGAAATGTTGCTCAAACATTTTCCACAATCGCAGTTGGCGCAGTCCTGTTGTTTTTGAGTATTCACGAGCGACTTACCAGGTGTCGGGAACTTTGGAGGAATCAGAAAAGCACCATGCAAACCTGATGCAGGAGAGTTCCGGACACTTTTTTCAACCTATGGGTACTGCGGCATCGGAAATCGCAGGATGATTCTGGCTCCGCGTTCGGACGATCCGACCATGGCCGTGCCTCCGTGGGCTTCCATGATGCGGCGGGCGATCGCCATACCGAGTCCGGTGCCCCTCGACTTCGTGGTGTAAAAAGGTTCAAAGATGCGGGACCGCTGCTCGCTGTTCATGCCGGGGCCGTTGTCCTGCACGGCGATCTCGACGCACTTTGTTGCTCCTGAGCCCAGCACTGTTGACGTGAAGACGATTGTCCCTCCCCGATCAGGAAGCACAGCCATCGCATTCTCCAGAATGTTCCGGAACACCTGTCGGATGCGATACCGGTCAATCTTTGCGATACGGGCTCCGTCGTCGCAGTGTACCGACAGCGCAACTTGTTTTTCGCGGCGAACCTGCAGGATCTGACCCCAGGTCTCCAGCAGGAGTTCTCCCACATCCGTGTCCCGGCACGCCAGCTGAAGCGGCGCGGCATAATTGCGGACTTCTTCATACAGTCGCTGAAGTTCTTCAATCGCTGTGACGGCTCTTCCGGAAAGTTTCTGAAGGTCTGGTCGCTGGTCCAGGTCGAGGTTCAGCATTTCCAGAGCTGCTCTCGCCCTCTGCAGTGCATTCCGGCTCTCATGCGAAAGGCCCGCCATCATCTCTCCGATTGCCGCCAGTCGCTCCGAATGCACCAGCCGTTCCTGGGCCGCCAGACGTTCCGTAACATCATGCCACAGCCACACCTCATTGTTGTTGTACCGAAAGGCAGCAATCTCAACCCACGCCCGCTGTCCGTCTTTGCGATAAAACTCCAGCACGCGAGGCACAGGGAATGCTGCCGACTGATCTTCGTCATGCAATCGCCGAACCTGTGCCGCCTGTTCGCGGAACAGCAGTCCCACGGCGTTCGGCAGATCGCCAAGTTCCTCCTGGCGGTAGCCTGTGATCTCAACAAACGACCGGTTCACTCTCAGCGTCTGTGTTTCGAGTGAAACATAGACTGCACCTGCCGGAAGGTTTTCCACGATAAACTGCATGCTGCGCAGCGACTCTTCCTGCCGCTGAAGGGCTTCATTCTGCAGCCGCTGAGTGGCATCTACCATGTGGACCAGGACATGCAGACCGCTCGCCAGCGGCAGGGGATGCAGCGATACGTCGCAGGGGAACTCACTGCCGTCCCGACGCTTGGCAAACAGCTCACGGCAGACAGCCATCGGACGTACCCGGGGAGCGAGAAAATACTCGTCCCGATCGCGAGGATGGCTGTTCTGATACCGTTCCGGAATGAGGCATTCGACCGCCTTTCCCAGGATTTCGTCCCTCGAGTAGCCGAACCAGTCCTCAACCGTGCGATTGAGCATCACAATCTGGCCGCTCCCGTTGACGATGATCGTTCCGGTCGGAAGTGACTCCACGATCAGTCGCAGGGATTCGGATTCCAGGTTGTCGGGCATTTTTCTCTGATTCCTGTCGAGTGGCCAGGAGAAACAACATTGAGTGGAGTGAACGCGACCATCAATCGTCGCACAATGTGTGCCGCACTGTCATACAAGTGTGCGTGGAATCAGCCGCTGGGGTGAATCGGCATCCTATTCGGATACGATTCTCCTGTCCTCGATCCCGTGCCGGAGCCCGGGAACGAGACACTTGTCCGAATCACACGAAAAGGGATGCGGAACGGCATGTCGAATGCTGTATGCGATGCCTGCTCTGAGTCTTCGCACCCGGGCATGTCTCCGCGGTCGGCAATTCAGGCTGTCGACGGTTACGCACTTCGAAGTCCGGATGGAGACGATTCCGGCAGCCGCGTTCGCCAGAGCGCGGGCGCAGATCCCGACCTTCCCGTCCTCTGGCGAGTGCGGCTACAAATCAGAATCTGCTTCGGAGTCGGGGCATGACACTGGATTCCTCAATCGACATTCTGATCGTTGAAGACGACGACCAGTTCCGGGAGATGTCTTCGGAATGGATGATGCGAAAAGGACACCGCGTCCAGTCGGCTGCAAATGCTCAGGAGGCGCTGAAGCACTGCCAGCGGCAGCAGTTCGATGTTGTGCTGGCCGACATGAACATGCCGGGCCTGTCCGGACTGGAGTTGTTGCAGCGACTGAAGTCTGACGGCGTCGAGTCTGAGGTCATTATCCTCACCGGACAGGCAACCGTGCCGACGGCCGTTGAGGCAATGAAACTCGGGGCCTGCGACTATCTGACGAAGCCGTTCCCTTTGTCGGAACTGGAGCATCGCTGTCGGCAGGCCGCAGAGCGTGGAAAACTCCGCCGTGAAAACGCAAGTCTGAAAACGATTCTCGATCTGCATCGCCCGGTCCTGCGGATTGTGGGTGACTCCGCCCCGATGAAGGAACTGGCGCGTTTGATTGAGCGAGTCGGGCCGACAGACAAGACCGTTCTGATTCAGGGTGAAAGCGGTACCGGCAAAGAGCTTGTCGCCCGCGCCATTCAACGAGCCAGCCTGCGGGCAGACAAGCCCTTTGTCACCGTTAACTGCACGGCCCTTCCCGAGCAACTGGTCGAAAGCGAGTTGTTCGGCCACGAAAAAGGATCATTCACAGGTGCCATTGCGGCCAGACCCGGGCTTTTTGAAGTCGCGGACGGAGGGACGTTATTCATTGATGAAATCGGTGAACTTCCCGGCTCACTGCAGCCCAAGCTGCTGAGAGTTCTTGAGGACGGGTCTCTGCGGCGCGTCGGCTCGGCCATTGAACGCCGCGTCGATGTCAGAATTATTGCCGCCACGAACCGCAGACTGGCACAGGAAGTCCGGCAGAACCGATTCCGTGAGGATCTGTTTTACCGGATCAACGTGATGTCCCTGGATCTGCCGACGCTGCGGGAACGCTCTGAGGATGTCCCTCTGCTGGTTCAGCACTTCCTCCCGGCAAAGTGGAAAATCACGGCTGAAGCCGGAAAAATGCTGCGGCAATACCACTGGCCAGGCAACGTGCGGCAACTCAGAAATGTCATCGAGCGAGCGACCATCCTGGCGGATCATCAATTGGTCACGGCCGATGATCTGCCCGCAGAAATTCTTACTGGTTGTCATCCCAAAGCGCCGACCGGCGATCAGTCAGGTCTGCGGGAAGGAAATCACACCGCGGCGCACGGGTCTGCGGCAACCAATGGTGACGAGGCGGACCTGGCTTCGATCGAACGCACTCATGTTCTTGGAGTGCTGCAGAAATGTCACGGAAACAAAGCCCGGGCCGCGCGAGCGCTGGGAATCCATCGCCGAAAGCTGTATCGATTGCTGGAGCGATTCGCGCCGGACCAGGTAGCCGACCGACACGATGAGCAGGGTTAGAGCGGTTCCAAAATGGGTATAGCGGAACTCGTCAGAGTTCCGGTCTGAAGTCTCACGACTTCAGCTACAATTTCGCGACTGCATCGTTAAATTCTTTCGAATTCACCGATTCAGATCCTCTGCGACCAACCCGACGGAATTCACGTTTCCGGCGGCACGACTCTTGCCCCGACCGAGTGATGTCCCCGCGTTTTGATTGTTCAATCCACAAGGAGTGATTGCCATGCCACGCCCGATGATCTCAGCGTCTTTGATGTGTCTTACGGCCATTGCCGTCAGTGTCGTTTTCCGTATGGTTCGCGCCGACGAGGACCGGGCCGCCGCCGTTCAGCAACAGGAAGTTGAGTTGAAGAAATTCATGCGACAGAAATTGGATGCTTCCGGCAAGATTCTCGAAGGACTGGCTCTTGAGGATCCGGAACTGATCAAACAGGGAGCCGAGGCACTCTCTGAGATGAGTGGTGCCGAGCAGTGGCACGTCTCAATGGATCCCATCTATCGCCAGTTAAGCAATGAATTCCACCGTACCGCAGAAAAGCTCGTGACTGCGGCCGACGAAAAGAACATTGACAGGGCCGCTCGCCACTGGATGGATGCCACCATGAGCTGTATCAAGTGCCATCGATACACGCGCTACACGCTGATTGCTGCAGACAAGAATCAATGAACCCTGACTGGAACGAGAATGCCGGAATCTGAAACAGGCATCAGACCGGAGTCGTTACTTTCCTGCTTTTCGTTCCTTCCGCACATGGTCATGGCAATCCAGGCAGGACATGTTCACATCGAACCAGCGCAGGGCCGCTTTGTTGAAATCCCCTTCTTCAGCCGCTTCGGCGACAAGAGCTGCGTTGTCACGAAATTCCTGGCTGTGCTCCCGGTATTCATCGTCGGTGAGCACGTTCCAGACTGCGACTTTGGTTAATTCCCTTAATTCGACAGCTCCCGTCTTTACCAGTTCGCGGTCCTCCAGGCAAAGTCCCTCCAGGATCTTTGATGAGGCATCCAGTTTCGTTCGCATGAATGCCGCGAGCGGACGCTTGCCTTTCGCAGGCTTTTCCGTCTGCTGAGGCGTTGTGACCACCGGGGCCGGTTCCGTTTTCTGAGCGGTGGCGACGCATACCAGACACACGACGATTCCAACGGAGGCGATCATTTTGGCAGCGAACATGGGGCGTCCTTCCTGTTGACTTCAAACCCGGGCAACTTGACTGATGGACTTCGCCAACGCAATCGTCATACCGCCAGGAAACACGAATCAATGGCTTGGGATTCGCACCATTCCAGCGGCGCATTGACGCAGAAACCGGACGGCGATGTGCGTTTATGGCTCAATATGTGACAATCCGTGCAGTTCGGACCACAATTCCTGAGTGAAGCACACAGGAGGAAGGACAACTCTTCATCAGTCGTTCAATCCCCAGAATCCATCCCAGCGGACGAATCCTTCGATGGCTTCGTATTCTGCCAGGCCCAGTTTGTCGTAGCGCCTGGCGGTGTCAGCGTTGCGGGCTTCGGCTCGCTGCCAGAATTCGCGCATGTCGGGGCCGGGGAACAGAGCCCGATCCTTCTGCGACTGGTGTTTGAAGATGGCGTTCCGCTTCTGTTTCACTTCCTGCGGACTGAGCGGCACCGCCATTTCAATCTGCGGCACCGGCCATTCCTGCCAGGCTCCGCGGTACAGCCAGACTTCGCTGTTTTTGTACCATGAATCGTTTCGACACTGATCACAAGCGAGAATAATGGCCTTCAGGCAGGTCCGATGAGTTCCGTGCGGGTCCGACAGATCTCCGGCAGCGTAGATCTGATGTGGCTCGAGTTTTCGCAGGAGGTCCACAAGGAGTTTGATGTCTTCGTCGCTCAGCGGCTTCTTTTTTATTCCGCCAGTCTCATAAAACGGCATGTTGAGGAAGTACAGATTGTCATTCGGCACTCCGCAGCAGCGTGCTCCTGCCCGTGCTTCTCCTCTTCGAATCAGGCCTTTGATCTGCTGGATTTCGCGAC
>JANNGQ010000157.1:0-9940 GCA_031403975.1 Planctomycetota bacterium | reverse complement strand
GCTGGTCGCAGAAGAAACCTGTCTTGTGACCACCTTCGAAGCGAACTCGAAACCGCGTTCCATGCTCCGAAATCACAACCTGTGACGGGCAGTCGGCGGACGACAGCGGCGGGGGATCGCAGCCTTCCTGCGACAGAAACTGAGGGCTGGTCCGGACCATCCAGTGTTTCGTTCCTGCCTGTTCGGCCAGCATCGGCATGAGTCGTGAGGCTCGCTGGTACATGCCGAGACTGAACGCCTCGGCCGACAGCACGTCGCCGAAGCGGTCGACGACAAGACCTGAGAGTCCGTCGGATTCCGCGTGGATCACTCGCCACGCATTTGAAGCCGCATCGAGCTTAAGCACATCCCGTCGAAGACTGACGGCAGCCCGAAGTTTTTCTGCCCAGGACGCATCTGTCGGCAGTTCCGGAGAATTCCAGAGGATTCGTACCGACATTTCACTGCGAGGGTTGAACAGCCCATATCCCATGGGGTGCTGCTGGCCGTCAGCATAGACGGCAACAAGGTCGCCCGGTCTTGCGTCTTCGATCCGGGCCAGTCGTTTGCGATACAGCAACGGATGCCATGTCCGGCTTTTGGCATGCACAATCGGTATAGGCGACGATGCGTCGGGCCCCAATTGAGTCCTCTGACGAGTCATCTGCGGCGAATGATCTTTGCCGGATGGAGGCGCTGACGATGACGGTTCATCGGGGAATCGCTGCTTCGGGTGTCGGGCCATGAAAGACTCAGTGCTGAACTCATGAATTGAAGGGGCACCAGTCTACAGACAACGAAGCGCATGAGAAATCGCGAATCAGCGATGGCCCGACAGCACCGCGTGTACAGCCGGAACATCCGGCATCGCTGTCTCAACGCGCGTGGCACGTCGTGACTGGAAGGACAGGACTCCCTGAGAAGGTTCCCGGGAGGGACTTGCCAATTCGTCTGATCAATGGCCGGGCTGCTCCCGATATTCCGACTGTTCTCCGTCGGCACAGGCACTGCCGGAGTGCCAACTCCGCCTGCCTTTCAAGTCATGGATGTAACCGTCAGGACCTGCAAATGAGTTTCGGTTCCCTTACCTCGCACGGTCTTCGCTGACACTAACTCAAAGCGCCAGTTTTGAAGTTGCGCTTTTCAGGCCCGGAGGGCCGACATATCCCATGCCGGTGGCGTAAGCCACCGGTTTACGAGAATCAAAAACCTAAGGCCTGAAGGGCCGGCACACTGGCGCTTCGGGTTAATCGAGTGCAGGAACGAAACTCCTCATTTTATGCCGGCGCGAGATACAACTCATGCGACCTGAATCCGTCAACACGGATCAATCGCGTGGTTTCGGACAACCAGCCAACTATTTGGGTTACCCATGTCCATTGAAGAACTGCTCGAAGAGATGGAGCAGTACCGATTACGCAGAGAGCAGCGGGATTACCGTCCCGACTGGCTGAAGCTGTTCATTCAGCAGGCAGCCGGGCTGTTCGAACCTCTGACGCATGTCGGACGCGTGGGCTACGACTGCCAGTGTGATGAACGGGGATGGACTGTCTGTATTTACCTGGGAACAACGGAAATCGTCGGTGGACGGAAAGACGGACAGATCGACCATGCCGGATTCCGGATCGATCTGGCGCAGATCAGTCGCCTGTTTCGGGAGATGACTCGCTTCGAGTGGTACTCGGTTGCGGCATCGGCCGAGCATCCGCAGTGCGAGAGAATTCGTTGTCTGATCAGCGTGTTCGGGACCGTGTTGAGCGGCGAAGACGTGCGATTGGAACTTCTGGCGATCCCGCCGGACTTTGTCGGGCCTGGTCTGCACTGCCGGCCGGACGGACTGATTTACGAAACAAACTGACGGCTGTTTTGATACGGGAATCACGAGAGCCGTTCCATTTCAGGTCTGGCGGCACACGAGGCCCTGCAGTCGCAAAATTGTAGCTGAAGTCGTGAGACTTCAGACCGGAACTCTCACGAGTTCCGCTACCCACATTTTGGAACCGCTCTATTGTATCGGGTCGGGCGACGGCACTCCGGCGGAGCACTCAACTCTGTCGGAGTGCCGTTCTTGTTTTAGCGACAAAGGGAACAGAGTCATGATCGTGGGGGTTCCGCGCGAAATAAAGCAGGATGAATATCGGGTTGCGATGCTGCCCAGCGGTGTCGAAGAACTGGTTCACGCCGGTCATCAGGTTCTGGTGGAGCACAACGCCGGTGCCGGCAGCGGGATTCCAGACGAAGACTACGCGGCCAGCGGTGCGACGATCGTGAAGACTCATGCAGAGGTTTTCGCGGGAGCGGAACTGATCGTGAAGGTCAAAGAACCGATGCCGGACGAGTGGTCGCTGCTGCGGGCCGGGCAGACGATGTTTACTTACTTTCATTTTGCGGCGGATGAAGAACTGACTCGTAATGTGCTTGAATCACACATCTCGGCGGTTGCCTATGAAACACTGCAGGGTCGCAGCAGGGATCTGCCGCTGCTGACACCGATGAGTGAAGTGGCGGGTCGGATGAGCATCCAGGAAGGGGCCAAATTTTTGGAACGGCCTCAGGAAGGCCGCGGAATCCTGCTGGGGGGAGTTCCCGGCGTTGCCCCGGCTCATATCGCCATCATCGGTGGTGGAGTTGTCGGAAAGAATGCCGCGCGGATCGCCGCGGGGTTTCAGGCTGACGTTGTGATTCTGGACATCAGCACCGATCGACTGAGGTATCTGGATGACATCATGCCGGCGAATGTGAACACACTGTTCAGCGACCGTCACAATATCCGTGAGCAACTGAAGAAGGCCGATCTTGTCATCGGAGGTGTCCTCATTCCGGGAGCACGGGCGCCGATGCTCGTCTCTGCGAATGATCTGAAGCTGATGAAGCCTGGTGCCGTCATTATTGACGTTTGCATCGATCAGGGCGGCTGTCTGGAAACATCACGTCCGACGACTCACTCGGAACCGACGTACATCGTCGACGGGATCGTTCACTACTGCGTCACCAACATGCCGGGAGCCGTTGGCCGGACAAGCACTTATGCCTTATGCAATGTCACATTTCCGTATGTCCTGCGAATCGCCAACGACGGCCTGCACGAAGCCTGTCGCAAAGACTCCGGACTTGCGGCCGCGGTGAATATGATCAACGGACGGGTGACCAATCAGGCTGTGGCGGAAACGTTCCATTTGCCATTCGTCGCGTACTATGGTCAGCTGCCGACATAGGAACGGATACCGGTTTCGAAACTCATCTAAGATCGTTGACTGATGCTGCTGATGTTGCCTGATGCATATGATGCCATCAATGTGCCAGGTACGCAGCGGGGAACTGTCACGTTTCCGACGGACAGTTCCGGGCAAATGATATGGCCGACTGTTGGCAGTGTCCGGGATGCCGCTCAGGAATTCAGTCCGATCGCAATCTCGGCCAACCCGATCCAGGAGTGGCTGGCGAGGATGTTAGAACGGGCTGAAAGACTGCACGACGAAGCCCGCGTCGGAGTCGTATATTCCGATGAGCCGATTCCAGCGGATCTGATTGCAGGTTTCCCCGTTTCGCTGCACTGCCTGCTGCGACGCGTGTTGCCATGCGACCTGCTGGTGATCTCCCTCGCGCAACTTACTGCATTGAGTCGTACCGACAGCATTGCCGACGTGGTCTTTTCGAGTTCTTGCAATGCTGCAGCATTGGCGAGGTCACCAGTCCCGGAGCGTTTTCCGGTTGCCGGTCCGGGGAATCCGCTGTTCAGCGCCACGGCCGTGCGGACCGCGCTTTCGAGGACTCTTGATTCATCGTCGTTCTCTCCGACCGACCGGCGCTGCATCGAAGCGGGAGTGCTGCTGTTATGGGATCATCTTGATCAATCGCACGAGGTTTCACAGACAATGGAAGGCCGGGGCTCGCCGCGGACGGCCGATTACTGGCATGCCATCATGCACCGCCGGGAACCTGACGCGGGCAACGCATCGTACTGGTTTCAAAGAGTCGGCAGGCATCCTGCCTTCGAAAGTCTGGCGGAAGGTCTTGAAGGCTGGATGACCGACCTTGGAGCGACTGAGCAGCTCAGGAATTGTGCCAGGCAGCGACTTTTGTCCGGAGACGGTTTCGATCCGTTCGCGATGATCGAGTTGTCGCAGGCGGCCGCGGAGGCACCAGGCAGTGCAGATGATCAGGTTTTGCGAATCGTCCAGTACCTCGAAATGCTGAATCTGCTGCGATGGTCGATTGTCGGACAACGCGGTGAAGGGTTGTGGTAGCCGGATTCGTAAGAATTCGGGCGTGACAGTTTTGTAGCCGGATTCGTGAGAATTCGGTGGTGACCGGGTGACTCCGAAGTCGCACGACTCCGGGTACGAACGCATCCCCACTCGTTTTTGATGATAGAATCGGCCACGCTGTCGGAAGGCTCGTCCGGCAATCTTCGGATCAACGACGAATTCGAGGAATTCCCCGGCCCCGGTTCCATGATTCGCAGGTTTCTCTAGTAGAACATGCGTTTTTGCGGCAGGATTGCAGTTTTCAGGTCAAAGAGTTGAAACACCGCGCCGGAGCGTTGAGATGCGAATTCGAATGGCCGTCATTGTTTTGAGCCTGCTGGCCGCGGCGCAGTTCGTATCGGCTGCTCCTCCGAATCCCGGGGATGTCGCAAATGCCGTCGATCGCAGCCTGTGGGGTGATGCAGGGGACTCATCGGTTCCGCGGTCGGACGACGCCACGTTTCTGCGGCGGGTCATGTTTGACATTGTCGGACGCCCGGCAACTCCTGGTGAGATCACGGCTTTCGGGCTGGATCCGTCCGAGGCCCGCCGGTCGGATGTGATTGCAGAGTTGCTGAAATCGGAAGACTACGGTCGCAACTGGACGCATTACTGGCGTGACGCGATTTTTCGGCGAGCCACTAACATACGAGCCGGAATCGTGCGTCCGGCATTTGGGGACTGGATGGCTGGACAACTCAATTCCGGAAACGGCTGGGACAGCATCGTCACGGAACTGCTGACGTTTACGGGGCCCGTGAACAGCAACGGCGCGTCGGCTCTGCTGTTCGCTCATGAGGGTGTTCCGGAAGAGGTCGCGGCAGAGGCATCTCGGTTGTTTCTGGGGATTCAGATTCAATGTGCGAACTGCCACGATCATCCGTGGGACAGCTGGAAGCGGCAGCAGTTTCACCAATTCACGGCGTTCTTTCCGCGAGTCAGTGTGCGTCGCGACCGGAACTCGGACAACATGTTCGACTACGAAGTCTCATCCGTGAATGCTGAGCGAGCCAGGAATCTCGGGGCATCTCCGTTCCTGCTGACTCGCATCGACCGCAATCGTGACAGCCTGATCAGCGAGCAGGAGGCCAAAGGTACTCAGCTTGCCCGCGTTTTCAACGGGCCGATCAAAGACAACATCGACAAGAATGGCGACGGCAAGCTCAGCATCCAGGAAATCTCGACCGCTCAGCCACCGGCAGATCGGCCTGGACAGGGAGCGGCAGAGCACTACATGCCCGATCTCACGGATCCTGGCTCCCAGGGGAAGAAGATTGATCCGGCGTTTTTTCTGAGTTCAGACAAGGTAGAATCCGGGTTGTCCGACGATGAGCGACGCCATCAGGTCGCCGACTACATCACAAGCAAAGACAACCCGTGGTTTTCCCGTGCGATCATCAACCGTGTGTGGTTTGAAATGACGGGCACGGCATTTTATGCACCGATCGACGACATCGGCCCGGATCGCGAGTGTGCTCACGAAGAAACTCTGACGATTCTCAGCGACGGATTTATCCGCAGCCAGTACGACCTGAAGTGGCTCATCCAGACGATTGCTGAAACGCGCACCTACCAGCGAGCCCCGAACTCGACCGCGGAAGATTTTGCCCGTTGTGAGCCGATCCGGCTTCGCTCTGACCAGCTGTATGCCGCTCTGTGTCAGACACTGGGAGTGACCGGTCTGCCTTTGAGATCCGAGGCGCGGCGACCACCCTATGAAATGTCCCGGGTGGACCCCGGTCGCGAAGAGTTTGCACGGATCTTCGGGTTCGACCCGTCCACGCCGCGCGATGAACTGACCGGCAGTATTCCTGAAGCACTGTTTATGATGAACTCCGAGCTGCTGTCCCGCATTCTGAAAACGCCAGGGGAGAGCAACGTGATTACGCGGATTTCCACCAATGTACTGGGGGAGGAGGATATCGTCCGAGAGGTCTATCTGACGACGGTCGGGCGCGAGCCGTCGGATCGCGAACTGTCAATCGCGTTGGAGCACATCGGTTCAGGTACGGGTCTGCGAGAAGGGCTGGAGGACCTGTTGTGGGCGCTGTTGAATTCACCGGAATTCAGCAGCCGGGGGTAGCTCGAAGGAAAATGGGTGAAATCTGGAGGCGGAACGATCCATTTGAAAAAAGCAGGTTGTATGACATTCGTGCGAAACCAATCGATGACTGCGGTGTTCGAGGCTCGCGTTCCCCCGCGAATCCGACGAACTTCAGCGTTTGCAGCTGCAGTGATCGGCTGAAACATGCGAATGGGAAGGGGCTGACCGTTTCGGAGCTGCCGTGTTTGCAGGCTTCGGTTGCAACGTCCGGACAGCCCCGTCCCTTTCGCATTGATTCTGTCGTGACTCAGTTCGGCTGGCTCAATTGTAAGTGTCCTGTCGCTGGATATTACAACGAAACATTCTTCGCGAGGCAATTTATGAACGCGCACCTTTTCGATGCGGTGACGTCTGCCGGAGGCGGCTTTTTGCGACGTCGATTCCTTCAGACCATGTCTGCGGCCACGGCATTTGCCGGTTCATTCGGCCTCCGCAGTCTGATGGCTGGTCAGGCTGATGAGCTTCGCCGCCAGGGCAAGTCGATGATTCTGCTCTGGATGCAGGGCGGACCCAGCCAGTTTGAAACCCTCGATCCGAAGCCCGGCAAAGATACGGGTGGTCCCACGGAAGCGATAGCGACAAGCGTTCCCGGCATTCATATTTCGGAGAACTTCCCCAACGTCGCGAAACACATGGCTGATATCGCCGTCGTGCGTTCGATGACGAATAAGGAAGGCAGTCATCCGCGAGCCACCTATCAACTGCACACGGGATACGTTCCGGCTGGCAGCGTCAAACATCCTTCATTCGGTTCCTGCATCGCTCAGCAGATCGGAGACGCCGCTGGGGAGTTGCCGTCGTTCGTTTCAATCGGCGCTACGCAGGGTGCCGGGTTTCTCGGAATGGACTATGAACCCTTCGTTGTCGCAAGACCCGGTCAGCTCCCTGAGAATGTGGCCTTGCCCGTCTCGAAGGAGCGATTCGACCGCCGCACGAATCTGATGTCGAAGTTGTCGGACGAATTCGGGAAGAATGGCTCAGCCCAGCTCGCCGCCACGCATCAGTCTCTGTACGGCAAGACTTCGCGGCTGATTCTGACACCGGAGATTGATGCGTTCGACGTGTCTTCGGAACCGAGAACTCTGCAGAACGAATACGGTGAGTCAAACTTCGGCCGAGGTTGTCTGCTGGCTCGCCGACTGGTGGAAAAAGGCTGCTCGTTCGTCGAAGTCCGATCCGGCAACTGGGACACTCATCAGAACAACTTCGAAGAGTGTGCGAAGAACGCCGGCGAAGTGGATCCGGCGACAGCCGCACTGCTGAGAGATCTGAAAGACCGCGGAATGCTGCAGAATACCGTGGTCGTCTGGATGGGCGAGTTCGGCCGCACTCCGAAGATCAATCCGCGCGAAGGCCGCGATCACTATCCTCGCGTGTTCAGCATGATGATGGCTGGCGGCGGCATCCGAGGAGGACAGGTTTATGGTTCGAGTTCCGCCGATGGAACCGAGGTCGCCGAGAATCCAGTCACCGTTCCTGATCTGCTCAGGACACTCTGCAGGACTCTGGGCGTGAACGCCGATCACGAGAACATGAGCCCCCAGGGCCGCCCCTTGAAGATTGTGGACGGCGGCAAAGAAATCGCTCAATTGCTGAGTTGATGGCGCTGAAATCTCAAATCTGAAACGGAGATGCGGCTTTCGGCACTGCTTCTTTCCGGCTCGCAGGCCGCACGACATGCCCTTGCGATTGTGTTTGCAGCCTGTGCCGCGTATCACTCCGCAAGTTCCGTGGACGCGGTTGAAAATCGTTTCCCGCCCGGATATCTGATGCGCATCGCATGTTCCTCGGAAAACGTTTTCCGCTCCTTTCTGCGTTCTGAATTTCCCTGATGACTTCTCATGATCCTGTCGTCGCCCGTGAAGCGGCTCGTCGGCGAACGTTCGCCATCATTTCCCATCCGGATGCCGGCAAGACAACACTCACGGAGAAACTGCTCCTGTACGGAGGTTGCCTGGAAGTTGCCGGAGCAGTGCGAGGCCGAAAGAACCAAAAAGCAGTGACATCGGATTGGATGGCACTGGAGCGTCAGCGTGGGATTTCTGTGAGTTCCACGGTGCTGACGTTCGAGTTTGAAGACTGTCGAGTCAACCTGCTCGACACACCCGGACATAAGGACTTCAGCGAAGACACCTACCGGACGCTGGTGGCCGCCGACTGCGCGGTGATGGTTCTGGACCTGGCGAACGGCGTCGAAAGTCAGACCGAAAAGCTGTTCAATGTCTGCCGGCTTCGCAAGATCCCCGTGCTGACATTTGTGAACAAAGTCGACCGGCCCGGCAAGCAGACTCTGGAAATCCTGGAAGACATCGAAACGAAACTCGGCATCGTTCCGGTTCCTGTCAACTGGCCGCTGGGCACGGGATTTGATTTTCGCGGCGTGATTGATCTGTCGACCCGCAATGCGTTCATCTTCGAATCGCGCGACAACACTCACCGGCTCGGTGCCCGCCGGCAGCCGCTGTCCGAGATCGATCCGGATGTCATGCCTCAGGGGATTGTGGCTCAGGCCCGAGAAGAAGTCGATCTGCTGGAGGCTGCCGGTTCTCTGTACGATCGTAAGCGTTTCATGGCCGGCGAAGTGACTCCCGTGTTTTTCGGCAGCGCGCTGACGAACTACGGAGTTGAGCAGTTTCTGCGTGGTTTTCTGTCGCTCTGCCCCACTCCTCGTGATCGCATGAGTGATACAGGACCGGTACCGGCGACCCGGCCAGAGTTCTCCGGTTTCGTCTTTAAGATTCAGGCCAACCTCGACCCGAAACACCGCGACCGCGTGGCCTTTGTACGAGTCTGTTCAGGACGCTTCGAGCGTGAAATGGAAGTCTTCCATCCGCGCACGGGCAAGAAGATCCGGCTGCGACGGGCTCACAAGCTGTTTGGACAGGAACGTGAGACGATGGAGGAAGCGTTTCCCGGAGACATCATCGGTCTGGTCAACCCCGGCGAGTTCATGTTGGGTGATACGATCTGCGAAGGCGCTCCGGTCAACTTCGAAGCCCTGCCACAGTTCTCACCCGAGTTCTTTGCCACCATGATCTGCACGGATACAGGTCGACGGAAGCAGTTTGAACGAGGCCTCTCGCAGCTCCTGGAAGAAGGCGCGATCCAGGTGTTCCAGACTCCGAATTCGTCCGTCCGGCAGACCGTTCTTGCTGCGTGCGGTGAACTGCAGTTCGATGTTGTGAAGTTCCGGCTGCAAGCTGAATATGATACCGAAACTGAAGTCCGCTGGCTCAATTACAAAGTGGCTCGCTGGGTCGTTCCAAAACCAGACTGCAAGTCTGAATTGCAGCTGTTGTCGTCCAGCCGGGAGGTAGTTGACCAGTTTGGTCAGACGGCCGTACTATTTCATTCGGACTGGGAAGCTCAGCACTGCCGGAAACAGAACCCGGAGTGGGACTTCCTGACAATGCGTTTCCGAAAGAACACTGCCTGAAGAGTCCTGCCATTCGACTCCGGATCGTTCGAGATACTACTGTCCGATTTGAAAAGTGGGACAAGCTTTCAGCCTGTTGTCGAAGAACTCGCGGGCGGTAAGAGCCCGTCCAGAATGAACTTTGTGGGATGTGTGGTATTGCCTGCGTTTGCTCTTGTTCCGGCCCAAAGGGCC
>JANNGQ010000156.1:0-7673 GCA_031403975.1 Planctomycetota bacterium | reverse complement strand
GAACACGTGCCGGCCCGAGCCGAGCGCCACGTTCGTGCCGAGGAACGTGATCGCCGCCAGGGCGAAGCCGAGGGTGGCGAGCCAGGCCGCCGTGACGCTTGCCGACTGGTTCGACAAACACCTCACCCCAGCCGAGAAGGTGGACGAGCCAATCACAGATGCGAGGGCACAGGACTGAGTCTGGAAGCCCATCGCAGCCGTACTCGGCGGTGTCCAACTGCCGGAGGCCGCCATCAACGCAATCACGCTGAAAGTCACTGACGGTAATTATGAAGTGACCATCGAAGGGGAAAAACCGGATAAAGGTACTTGCACGCTGGACATTACGACAAGTCCCAGGCGCATGACCATCATTGGCACAGACGGCCCCAATCAAGGCAAGACCTTCTTCGCCATTTATGAAATGAAGGACGCCGTTTCGATGCGGGTCTGCTACGACCTGTCGGGCACGGAGTTCCCAAAGGAATTCAAGGCACCGAAAGGGTCACAACACTACCTTGTGGGCTACAGGCGCCAAACAGAAGTGCCAGCTGAGAAAACAGAGCCTGAATAATTCACCGGGCAAATCCTTTGATCTACTGGACTTTCATCAAATAGAAACTCAGTCCCGCCATGAAAGCCAGAGCTCCGACCCCCGCGATGACGATGACAATGGCGGGCGCAAGGGGCCTTCTGAATTCCTGCGGGATCGTTTTTCCCTGCGTTACATTGATTCCCCGCGCTGTGAAATGTCTGGCGAGTTGCGCCAGATCAATCGAAGAAGGAACCGCCACGATCTCGCTTTCGGTCCCGTCGGTCAATCCCATGACCGAGAACGAGTGGCCCGAGTTTTCGCCCGGCACAAAGATGCATCGCTGGATCGATTCGTACGGCCAGTCCATGCATTCAACCCACTGGGCAGAGAGCGACGCAAAGTGTCGCTGCCGGCTGAGACCGTCCTTTCCGACAGTCACGCGCCCCGAGGTATGCCCGCTCAGAAAAAAAGTCGCCAGCCACGCCGGCCCCAGGCCGAACACCGCTCCCAGCCCCAATGCCAGTGGAATCCCTGGCGGTTTCACGTTGATCGCAAACAGCACCAACAGGACGCCGGTCGCCAGCCCCCAGCCGGCAAGCATGATCGCGAACCGCCTGAGCAGATCGCCACGCAACCGAATGCGAAACAGCCACGGCTCATTCCACCGGAACGCGGCCGAACCCAATCCACGTGGCTTCGTCAGGAACTCCCAGACCCCCATGGCGCACGCCTCGATCTACAGTCCCGCAGTCAGTTGAGCCTCGTGAGAACTCTAAGATTGTTCGCCCGGGTGTCAACGACGGAGTGAAACACCCCGGCGTTTCGGTGCAGTCGCGGCGTTCTGCACGAGTAGGTCCAGTCTGCCGGACAGGACTTCGCAAGAGTAGGACTTCGCGGCTCGCCGCGACCTGAATGCAAATGGTCCGCCAAAATCTTCCTGCATTGTCAGTTGCACGTAACGCAGGTTTGCCTGGCGGCGAAAGTCCTTTCCGGCAGAAAGGACCTACATTTGCAGTCATCCGAAACGCCACCGCAGATCATTTGCAATCCACTTACCGGCATGCCACGTTCTGGAAGTCCAGACGAAGGATTTAATCCGTCGGGACACTTCCGCTCAGCAAATACAGCAGCCGGCCCATCGCGTCGATACTCAACTTGATCGAGCGGATTTGTACGAGCAAGCGGTCCACCAGTCGCCGGGCTTTCGGATTCGGTGCCAAGGGACGCACTTCGCGCAGCTGTGCTTCTACCTCAGCGGCCTGCACGCCGAGGTCGCCGTAGTCGGCCTGCAGCACGGCCACGGTCTTCGGGTCGGTCGAGCCGGACAGTGCTGAAACCAACACGAAGTCTCGCGTGCGGGAGAGCAGTTCCTGTCCCGCTTCGCTCAGGGCGACCGCATGGGCAGCTGCATTTCCTGCGCGATCATCTCTGATCATGCGCGCCATTTCCAACGCGCCGAGAGGAAAGACTGCCAGGATTGCCAGGAGCCCAACGGCCAGAATGGACATCAATGTCAGCACCTCAATCAACGAGACACCAGGCCGCCTGGGCAGAGCGGCCAACGGTGAGCGAACCACAGATGAGAGTGTAGATTTCATGGCACACTTCCGAAAAAAGGGGGCATACCGTCAAGCGGTCAACGACGCGTGAATCTGGCAGTCGGTCGCACTGCGTCAGCCGTTGCACCATGCAACGGATTTTGGGCGGTAGTACAGTTTGTCCGAAAACTCCCGGCAGTCAAAGGTTCACAGACAGCGCATCAACTTCAGTATCCTGGTTGTCGCTGAGCCAATCACCGTTTCCGGTGAGGCGGACGTCCACCAATCCTGCCACGCTTGGGTCAAGCTGTCGATCTCGTCGGCAGATTTGACTTGCACCTGCTGGTCATTTGACTGCCAGCCCTCTTGATTCAGAAGCTCCTGCCTCACGACCGTATCGTGCAGCAGGCCGAGTCGGTCCTGGACTTCTTTAAGAAGTCGCAGGAGGGAAACGAATCCAGCGGCGGGAATAATCTTTGAGACAAACTCGCAGGAATAGCGAAGGCGTTTTCCTGCAATTCGCAGCTGGTGGAGTTGTCGGGCATTGTTCGGATCTGAGGGGAGAGATCGGACAAATTCGTATAGCTCATTCAGTAAACGGCGAACTACGAAATGATGCCAGGGGTCGCGCTTTCCCGGAGCGATCGCCGTGTCGCAGGCAAGTTTCGCGTGGAGTGCGAGTTTTTTGCGGCGGATTAACGACCCTGTGATGTCGACAATCAGCGATCGATCGGCCTGTCGCTTTCGCTTCAGCGATTTTCGCAGTCTGAGCGATGCGGAATCACTCTGACGCTCGAGCCATGCACGCAGGACGTCATTGTCGCGGGCAGAATTGCACGCGTGGCGCAGTTTCCGCAGATGCCTTCGCAGCCAGGTGACGTGCCGATCCGACAGAATATCGCGGCAGATTCGAAGAACGGACTCCGCACGGCGGCTGGCGACCCGTGCATCATGCAGCGTCTCAGGATGAAACGGTCTGTCGTGCAGTGTCACCAGTGCGTTTCGAAGGGAGTCAAGTCTTTGCTGTACGACTGACAGGCAGCTCGTTCGATTCGCACCATGTTTGGATATCGCATGGCACTCTTCTTGCAGCTGTCCGGGCAGCGGAACGTCACTCGACCTGAATTCCGTCTTGATGTTCATAGTAGCAGCTTCATGGATGCGACTTCTGGTGAATCGACCAATTCGTACCGCTGCAGTCGTTCAAGAGCAGTGGCCTTTCGTTCTTGAGTCATTTCGCTCAGCCATCTCACTTCGCCACCTTGCAGTCCGGCGACCGGAACGCCGTCAAGATACACAACGCGGTTCGAGGCTGTGCGGGGAATTCGATCGTGCCGCGTCACGATGCCGACCAGATTCAAGGGGTCGGCCCCGGAGATCACGATCAGGTCGTTGTTCGAACCTTCGTCGCGCAGGCGTCGCAACTGTTGCACGCTGTCGGCGAGTGCGAACTGCTCGCCGGCGACACCGGAAATGAATCGGCCCCCTCGGATTTCGCCGCGTGCCTCCAGTCGACGCAGAACCTGCAGCAGCTCGAACCACGGCGGCGCTCCGTCTTCGCGCGCAAGCAGATCACGGAAGATGACTCCCCAGCGCCGCAGCAACTGCCACGCCCAGTCTTCGGCTGTACTGACGGCTCGCTCCGTCCGGTTTCCACCCGTCCGATTTGTTTCGGCCGATCCGGGTGGCGGCGAGTGAGGGAGACAAGGGGACCAGGAGAGAGAGAGTTTCGGATCCAATGTTTGCGTCGTCTCCTTGTCTCCACCTCTCCCTCTCTCCCCTTCTCGCTGTCCCCGCCAAACAGACCAGCGACCAACTGCCGTCTTCGACGTCCGCTTCCGCTCACCACGATGGCGCAGCGGCCGGCGCGACTGAGTTGACTTCTCGGCCACAAGCGATCGCAATCCGGAAAAACCGTCAGCCGTGAGAATTCCGCGCGAGACGAGTTCCCCGAGAGCATCGTCGAGGTGATCGGGAAGCATCCGGGTTTCAAGGAGCAAGTCTGCTGCGAACATTGCACCGTTGGCGGTCAGCAGTTCGCAGACATGTCGGGCTGGGCTGCTTATTCCTTCGAGATCTATGGCGGGCGAGAAAACAGACAACCATACGGCGTCCTGTCGCAGGAAGAACGAGATCGGGGCGACACGCGTCAGACTGGCCATCGGGCGGGACTTGTCCGGATTGCGTGCTGGAGGAAACAGGCGTCCCCAACTCACTTCGCCTGTCAAGCACAACTCGTCGAGCCATTCGGGCTGATAGTTCTCGATCCGCAACGGAAGAATATCGCGTTCCCAGGCGACCGTCGGAATATCAAGTCCCTGAAGCTGAGCAATGACCTCAAACAGGCCGTTCGAACCACCGCGCTGATGTGACACGGAGACGCCATGATGACGAAAGAGGAACCTCAGGAAAACTTCCACGCCCACAGGTTCAATCTGCTTGCGCAGGCCATCCAGTGTCAGTCGATGGATGCGGGCCAGCAATCGGCGATGGCACCACTCGAGAAGTCGAGGGTCGAGAGCTGAGAGTCGAGAGTCAGAGGAAGACTCGGCCATCGCAGCATTCTCTGGCTCTTGACTCTTAGCTCTCGTCTCTCGACTCTTCTCTGGTGTGAATCGCCCTCGCAGAACGACGCCTTCTCCTTCGAGAGCCTCAAGGGCAGCGTCCGCCTGACTGGTCGTGATGCCCGCACGCGATGCAACCAATTCCGCGGTGATCGGCCCGCAAGTTTCCAGAAGCCCTCGCACCATCGCGACTCGCGCGTCCGTCGATTCCCAATCGTGACGGACTTCGGCGGGAACCGTTACGACGGGATCAAGCGTTGAGTCGGGAAATGCGGCGAGGACTGCGGGAATTCGCTCGGTGGCAGCCCAGGCCGTGATTGTCGGTCTGCACGCCTCACGGCGAGCCGGGTGCCGTGAGGCCTCGGACTCCACGTCGATCAGGGCCCGGGGCCTGACGGCACCCGGCTCGCCTCGTACATTGACAACCGTCGCACGACCGTCGTAGACAAGTTCGGTAAACAGATCCCGCCACTCATCACCTTCTTTCTCCGGCAGCAGCACGCGACTCAGCAAAGCGTCGTGAAGTTCATCGGCGTTGCGAACCAGCGGCTGTGCTTCGGCCACGACCAGGGAGATCGCGTCAGGATCGAGGCGTCCCAGATCCTGAACACTTTCGATGGAAAGTGACCGGCGTGTGGAGACGGCCCGCGCGCGGCGTTCGGCCACTTCGCCGCCATCGAGAAATGCGTACGGGTTCGCGTTCAGCAGTTCATAGCTGAAGGGAGACGGCTCGCGCGAGTCGCGGGCCAGGAACTCGATCTCGCCCCGCTCGACTTTGGCCAGCAATTCTTTGAGCGCTTCGATGTCGTGCGCCTCGTGGAGGCAATCGTCCATCGTTTGATTGACGAGCGGATGATCGGGGAGTTCGATGTCGCCGACCACGTTCTCCTGACAGCCGGTCAATTTCGGAAAGACCGCTGTCAACAGGTCATCACTGCGGAATCGCTGCAACGCGGGGGGAACTCGTTGCCCGTGCCTGGCTCGCGGAACCTGCAAGGCCCGTGTCGCGTTCCACCGCCAGCGATTCTGGAAGATCGGTACGACGAGGACCGCCTGTTCGAATAAACTCTGCACGTTCCGCGGGTTCAGCATCGGGAACATGCTTTCCAGCGGAAAACTGTGCTGAGGACCAAGCGACAGCACGATGCCGTCATCGTCGGCGTTTGCCTGCAGTTCAAAATCGAACGATCGGCAGAACCGCTTACGCATCGCCAGTCCCCAGGCGCGGGTGATCCGCGTGCCGAACGGCGCGTGGATCACCAGTTGCATACCGCCACTCTCGTCGAAGAAGCGTTCAAAGACGACTCGTTTGAGAGTGGGCAACAATCCGATCGCAGCTTTCTGTGCGCGAGCATATTCCACCGTCTGGCGCGCCGCGTCGATTGTCACTTTCGTTTCGAGAACCAGCCAGTCCTCCGCGGCCTGCGGGTCGTCGATCCGCTGTTCCAGATCCTCGCGCAGTCGAGAGACCTCTTCGGACAACTCGTAGGTCCGCCCAGGAGCTTCACCGCGCCAGAACGGGATTGTCGGTGGCGCTCCGCCGGCATCGGTCACAAAGAGATCGCCGCCACGCAGATAGCGAATCCGCCACGAGGTGTTTCCCAACAGAAAGATGTCGCCCGACTGGCTCTCGGTACCGAAGTCTTCATCGACCGAACCGACGACCGTGTGATCGTCTTCCGTCACAACGCGGATCGCGAAGACTTCGGGGATCGCGCCGGCGTTGGCGATAGCCACCATTCTCGCGCCCGGACGTGCCCGCAAACGGCGACCGACCTGATCGTGGTGCAGATACACGCGACCTCGACCGGTGGTCGGAGTCATCCCTTCACTGAGGAACTGCACGACACGATCAAAATCGCGCCGTTGCAAATCTCGATACGGAGCAGCTCGACGGAAGAGCGTAAACAGTTCGTCGGTGCCCCATTCCTGACAGGCGACTTCGGCGACGATTTGCTGAGCGAGAACATCCAGCGGCGCGACCGGGATCGGCACGATGTCCAGCCGTCCGTGATGAATCGCCCGCATGAGGCCCATGCACTCGATGAGTTCATCTCGAGTCAAAGCAAACAGCCGTCCCTTGGGGATCAGCCCGAGGGCATGGCCCGAACGACCGATCCGCTGCAAAAAAGTCGCGATGTTTCGCGGCGATCCGATCTGAATCACCAAGTCGATGTAACCGACATCGATCCCCATTTCGAGTGATGCTGTCGCGACGACCGCTTTGAGTTGTCCGGTCTTCAGCCGCTGTTCGGTGTCCAGCCGGTTTTTCGACGCCAATGAACCGTGATGGCTGCTGATCGCCTCCTCTCCCAGAAGTTCACTCAGTTGATGAGTGAGTCGCTCCGCCAGTCGCCGAGTGTTAACGAAGATCAGCGTCGCGCGGTGGGAGTTCACCAGTTCCACAATCCGCCCGTTGATCTCGGCCCATTGCTCGTGCATACAAACCGCACCAAGTTCGCTGGGCGGAACTTCGATGCCGAGATCGAGTTCGCGTCGATGGCCGATGTCGAGGAGGACGGGAGGAAGTGACGAGTGGCGAGTGGCGAGTGGTGAGTGCCCGAGTGAAGAGGCCAAGGGTGTTTCGACACCGCTTTCTTCACCCACCACTCGCCACTCGTTACTCGCCACTCCCACCAGGAACTTCGCGATCTCATCCATCGGTCGCTGAGTCGCCGACAGTCCGATGCGTTGCAGCTTGTGAGGACAAATCGCGGCAAGTCGCTCCAGAGTCAGGGCCAGATGCGATCCGCGTTTGTCGCGAACGAGGGCGTGAATTTCGTCGACGATGACGGTCTCCACAGACCGTAATGCATCCCGCGCCTTCGGGCTGGTAAGCATCAGATACAGCGACTCAGGCGTCGTGACCAGAATGTGCGGCGGCCGCTTCAGCATCGCGGCTCGCTTTGCCGTCGGTGTGTCCCCGGTGCGCAACCCCGCCAGGATTGGCGGGACTTGCAACCCCATTTCTACCGCCAGAGCTGTGATCTCAGCGATCGGGACTTCGAGGTTGCGGTGCATATCATTTGAGAGTGCCCTCAGCGGAGAGACATAAAC
>JANNGQ010000155.1:0-2244 GCA_031403975.1 Planctomycetota bacterium | reverse complement strand
GGCGTAAGCCACCGGTATTCGAGAATCAAAAACCTAGGGCCTGAAGGGCCGGCACACTGGCGCTTGTGTCGGCCCTTCAGGCCTGAATCGATGTGTTTTCCGTATTCCGGTGGCTCACGCCACCGGCTGACAATGTGCCGGGCTTCCAGCCCTGATGAAATGTGCAACCTCAAAACTCGCGCTTCGGGTTCGTATTTCCCGGTCTTTTTCAGCATATTTGAAACGCAATGCGGGCCAACAGTCTTATTGCAGTCCATGAACAGCACCCCGCCTTTACCACTGGACTTTTCGCCTGATCTGTCATTTTTCCATGCCATCCTTTCCCTCCGTCGACGAGCAGTTGAGAATCATCACCCGCGGCATCGAGAAAATCGTGCCTCAGGAAGAACTGCGCAGGAAGCTGCAGCACAGTCGCGACACCGGCGTGCCGTTGCGGATCAAGTACGGGATCGACCCGACCGGCATCGACGTGCATCTGGGACACACAGTCCCACTGCGCAAGATGAGGCAGTTTCAGGATCTGGGACATCAGGCCGTCATCATCATTGGAAACTACACCGCTCTGGTCGGTGACCCGAGCGGTCGCGACGAAGCTCGCAGCAAGCGCCTGACGGAAGCGGAAGTCGAGACCAACGCGAAGACCTACCTGACTCAGGTCGGAAAGGTCGTCGACCTGTCACGAGCCGAAGTCCACCGCAACGGCGACTGGTTCAGCCGTATGACTTTTGCACATGTGCTTGCACTGTGCGGGCGAGTCACAGTCGCACAGCTGCTGACTCGCGAAGATTTCGCCAAACGTTACCGCGAAGAGAAAGCCATCTTCCTTCACGAATGTCTGTACCCGGTGATGCAGGCCTGGGACAGTGTCGAGGTCCGCAGTGACATCGAACTCGGCGGCACCGAGCAGCTGTATAGTTTCATGCTGGCTCGTGACCTGCAGGCCCAGGAGAGTCTGAATCAACAGATAGCCGTGATGTCACCGATCCTCGTCGGTCTCGATGGAGTCCGCCGCATGGGCAAGAGCCTTGGCAACTACATCGGCATCAGCGAATCACCGTACGAGATGATGAAGAAGTTCATGCAGCTTCCGGACGGCGTGATGAAGATGTACTTTGAGCTGCTGACCGAGTTGCCTCTGGATCAGGTCGACGCGCTGCTCGCCGGTCATCTGAAAGAGGCCAAGGTCACTCTGGCCAGGGTCGTGATCGGGCAATACCACTCGCCGGAGGACGCCGACGCTGCCGCGACACGCTGGCAGAATGAAATCGCCGGTGATGCCCTGCCGGGCGACATCCCGGAAGTCGAACTCGCTGTGTCACTGCTCACTGCCGGCACTCTCACGGCCGTGAAGCTCCTCACAGCGCTCAACCTCTGCCCCAGCAACGGCGAGGCCCGGCGCCTGATCCGGGATGGCGGTGCGAAACTCGGCAAAGACAAGTCAACAATCGCGTCGCACGACCAGCCGATCACCGTCGCCGAAGGAATGCTGGTCTGGGCCGGTAAGAAAAAATACTGCCGTATCACGCTGGTTGAATAACGTCGCAGAGGGCTCTGTCATGTGTTGGCGGACGTGAAGTCGGCAATTGTTCCCTGGATCAGTGCAGCGGCGACGGGATCGCTATCGATTGGCTTGACTCGCGAGGCGGGCTTCAGAAACGAAGCGGCGCATCTTGTCGGCGCACTTGATGCCGGGGGAGGATTCGACTCCGCTGGCGGTGTCGATGCCCCACGGCTGGCAGGTCGCAATGGTTTCGGCGACGTTTTCGGGAGTGAGACCCCCGGCGAGGATCAGCCGGGAAACGTTCTGTGTGCGGTAATCGGCGATGAGTTGTCGATCCAGCGTGAAGCCCGTGCCTCCGAATTCGCCGGGGACGAAGGCGTCAAGCAGGGCTGCGAAGAGAGGGACATGGTTCTGCAAATCCTGAAAGTGATCGAAACAACTCTGACGTCGACCGCTGGAAATCCGTAACGCGCGAATCAGGTGCAGATCCGGCGAGCCCGCATGGACTTTGGCAATATCGGCGGCGAGTTCATCGCCGTGAAACTGCACTGCGGTCAGAGGGATGGCACTGCTGATTCGCAGTATTTCGTCAGGTGCCGCATTCACGAAAACGCCGACAAGGTCAACTGAGTGGGGCAGGCTTTCAGCCTGCCGCTGCTCTGCTTCAGGATGGCAGGCTGGAAGCCTGCTCCACGATTCTGGTACAGCACAGCAGCGAATCGCGCGGGCGATCTGCTGAGCGG
>JANNGQ010000154.1:0-6227 GCA_031403975.1 Planctomycetota bacterium | reverse complement strand
CGGCCACCTTCTCCCCCTTCAAAGGGGAGAAGGGAATTCGCGAAGCGAATGAAAACGCTGCCATAAATCTTTCACGGTGTTCAGCGGCGGGCCAACAGCAGGGTTCGTCGCCCCAATCAAAAATCGAAAATCAAAACTCTTCTTATGCCTCGATTCGACATTGCAATCATCGGCGGAGGAATCGTCGGCCTTGCCGCCGCCTGGCAGCTGACACGGATGAAACCGGATGTTCGAGTTATCGTCATCGAGAAAGAATCGCGGCTGGCGTTTCATCAGACCGGACGAAATTCGGGAGTCATCCATTCCGGGATCTACTATCGCCCCGGCTCAATGCGAGCCCGCAACTGCCGCGAAGGCAAAGCCGCTCTGGAGCAATTCTGCAACGAACACGGCGTCGCCTGGAACAGGACCGGCAAAGTCATCGCAGCGACTCACGAATCGCAGTTGCAGCCGCTGCAGGCGATTTTCGAACGAGGTCAGCAGAACGGCGTGGAGTGCGCCATCATTGACCGTCAGCGTCTGGCGGAACTTGAACCGCACTGCGCCGGAATCCGGGCGATTCACGTGCCGGAGTCAGGGATCGTGGACTATCCGGGTGTGTGTCAGAAGCTCAGCGAACTGCTGATAACTTCCGGCGCCGAGATTCGGCTCAACGCGCGGGTTGAGAAGATCGACCAGCGCACTGACAGTGTTCTGTTGCAGACATCCGCCGGTGAGATCGAAGCGTCGCAAGTCATCAATTGCGCCGGTCTGCACAGTGACCGAGTCGCCCGTCAGAGCGGGCAGGCTCTGAAGGAACGCATCGTGCCGTTTCGCGGTGAGTACTTTGTGCTGAAACCTGAAGCAGAGCACTTGTGCCGCACGCTGATCTATCCGGTGCCCGATCCTGCGTTTCCGTTTCTCGGAGTGCATTTCACACGGATGATCCACGGCGGAGTCGAATGCGGCCCCAATGCCGTGCTGGCTCTGGCTCGTGAAGGCTACAACTGGAGCACGATCAGCCCGCGGGATCTGTTTGAATCACTGACATACATCGGATTTCTGCGGATGGCGGCCCGCAACTGGAAGAAAGGCCTCGGGGAAATCCGGCGGTCACTTTCCAAAGCGGCGTTTGTCAGGGCATTGCAGCAGCTGGTCCCCGAAATCCGCGCCGAACATCTGCTCGTGGCCCCGGCCGGAGTCCGTGCTCAGGCACTTGGAATCGACGGCAAGCTGCTCGATGATTTCATGATCGTGCGTCATGAACGAGTCATCAACGTCTGCAATGCTCCGTCACCTGCCGCGACGGCATGCCTGAACATCGGAAAACATATTGCCGCACAGGTGCTCAAATGCTGAACGGCCGCTGCTGCGTGTTGCTTCTCAGGACACTTCGCACAGCGCCGCCTTCCGGCAGATTCTGCCGCGGCGCGGAACAAGTCGTGAATCCGGCCTGTCTTGTCACCAGTCCTGACGTGCTGACGCCCGTTGCTTCCGACAGGAGTCCAAACACTCGTTCCGGGTCTGCGAACATCTCGGGTATTCTGCGACCGCTGTAACGCTGCGAAGGAGCACACTGATGAGATCGCTGATTCTGCTGGCTCTGTGTCTGATGCTGACCGGTTGCAGCACAATGATGCATGAACTTCAGCCGCACCGGCTGTGGCGCTGGAATTATCAGGAATCCGCAGGGCGGACAGACGCTGCCCTGTTCTCGGTCGATGACCCGCTGCCGGAACGGACTCGGCCGGAATCAGCGCCAGCCCACGGTCATGAATGATTCTCTGGTGCTGGACAGTCACGGCGAAGCGGACACCGATCGATTCGGACAAGCGCTGGCGGATTCCGTCAACGACGGGCTGGTCATCGCACTGAATGGTCAGCTGGGATCCGGCAAGACTCGCTTTGTCAGATCATTGTGCTTCGGACTGGGAATCGACACGCAGCATGTCAACAGTCCCACGTTTGTCCTGATGCAGCTCTACACGGACGGGCGGATTCCCGTCGCTCACCTCGATACCTACCGAATCGGCGACACGGAAGAATTCCTTGCCATCGGTGCTGAGAGCTATCTCTTCGACGACGGCTGGCTGTCCCTGATCGAGTGGGCTGATCGAGTCGCCGACGCTCTTCCCGCAGACCGGCTGACAGTCAGCATCGAGCATTTGTCCCCGACATCCCGCAGGTTCGAGTTCTCGGCGAGCGGTCCCGGGAGCACTGCCCTGCTGATGCGTTTGCGACAGCAGGCACTCTTGACTCAGGCACCGGCGACTGAACCGACTCCTGAGATGCTGGCCCGATACGAACGCAGGACGCACGAACACATCGAACGTGTCCGCAGATGTCTGCTGCTGCTGGCAATGGATTCGGAACACGCCGCCGAACTTGCCGAACGGGCCAGCACTCACGACGCTTCAAAATTCAGCCTCGAAGAACGAATACCTTACGTCTGGCTTACTGAATTTCACCGCTGCCGAAGAACGGGCGACCCCTTTCAGTATCCCGACGGCGTTCTGCAAATGGTGACAGAGGCGATCAATCACCATTTCAGATCCAACCGGCACCATCCGGAGTTTCATGCAGTTCCGGATGATATGTCGGATGTTGACCTGATCGAGATGGTGTGCGACTGGACGGCCATGGCTCAGGAGTTCAGTGAAGACGGTCGGAGTGCCCGCGGATGGGCGGACAAAACGATCGGAAAGCGGATCGAATTCAGCAAGGACAAACAGCAGTTCATCTATCAGATCATTGACAGGCTGGACGGGCTGTTCAGAGTAACTGAACGCGAGGGGGGTTGTCGCTGACGAATTTGTCGTCGATGCACACCAACCCGATGCGTCAGCGAGGAGCAATTCGCGTGGCGTGAAAACGTAACGATGGCCCTCGCTGACGCATCGGGTTGGTAAAGTGAGCACCATTGGGCCGCACTTCGCGGCGCAGCCGGAGGGCAATACCACATTTCGGTCTTGTGACCGGGCAGGAACAAAGGCAGCCCTGGAACAGCAGCGAATCGGCAGAATCTGCCGCGAACGATGAGTATCCGGCATTCCTGCGCATGCAACCGACGCCACACGACGGGAAAGTCCCAGCATCACCCACGATTCGGAATTCTCTCGGGAGGGACTGGATGGCAACGACGACAAAAAGTAGTGGTCGTCATCAGGGAACTCGCTTCTCTCCCCTTGCGAAATCCGCGAGACCAGCGTAAGTTGCCGGCTGACGAGGCGGTGTTTTCTCGGAAACGCTGTTCTTACAAGGTGCGATTCACAGTGTTCTCAGTCCTGTACTTGAGCTTCTCTGCAGTATCCGCCGTGTGTCGTTAGAGTCGGTTGTTGAGTTATTCACGGCTGATTCCTCTCCCTGTGTGTTCAAACGGCTGCCGTTGGGGCAGCGATAGTGTTTTGGGAGCTGCAAGGCTCAGGGTTAAGTGATGAGTAAGAACATTTTTGTGGGTAGCCTCGCTTGGGGTACCACGTCCGAAGGCCTCGAAAAGGCATTCGCCCAGTATGGCTCTGTGACCTCTGCCAAGGTGATCACAGACCGCGAAACCGGCCGTTCCAAGGGTTTTGCATTTGTTGAGATGGCATCGGGCGGAGACGAAGCAATTCGCGCTCTGAACGGGGCCAGCCTTGACGGACGCAACATCGTTGTGAACGAAGCCCGTCCGCGTGAAACCCGTAGTGGCGGTGGAAGTGGTGGTAGTGGTGGCTACGGTGGTGGCGGCGGCGGTGGCCGTGGCGGCCGCGGTGGCTACTAAACTCTGAGCTGACATCATCAGCAACAACATTCCCGAGGGGTTCGGTTTCGCGAGAATCCGAACCCCTCGCTTTTTCTATCGAAGCGGAATGCTGAAGGATGCTGCGTTCGGTGTCTGCGCGTTCCTGTTCAATGACTGAACGGGCATGGCGGCGATCGGGAACAGGCGGCCGGGTTCATTGCCATTGCAGAGTCGTCACTGCTTTCCGCCGATGTGCGTTATTCTGCAGTCCTGGACTTCACAATTCCCGACCCACTTCTGTCTGACCTTCTGAGGACTGTTGAGCCGCCTGATGCTGGAACGTCGCGAACTTTTTCCGCATGTCATTGAACTGAACTTTCAGGCTCGACGGCGACTCGGTTGCTGCGTGTATCTGATCTATTCCGGCTCCGAATGGATGCTCCTGGACATCGGTTACCAGGATACCGTTGATGAACTCGTCGACATGATCCGCCAGATGGATTTTCCTCTCGCCAACTGCCGCTACCTTGTCGCGACTCACGCTGACGCGGATCACGTGCAGGGATTGCAGCGCGCGAAAGAACTGCTGCCGGGATCGAAACTGGTGGCTCATCCGCAGGCAAAACAGATTCTGGAATCGGGAGACCGCATCGCGTCTTTCGCGGAAATCCCGGCACAGGACATTTCCATTGATATGCCGGAGTTTTCAATCGACCGGGAGGTTCGTGAGGGCCATGTTCTTGAACTGGGAAGACTGAAACTTCAAGTCTGGGACACGCCTGGACACGCCGTGGGGCAGCTGTCCTTCCGCCTGGGGAATCTGCTGTTTTCAGGCGACAATATTTTCCGGGACGGCTGCGTAGGGAGTATCGATGCGCACCACGGATCCGATCTTCCCTCGTTCATCGAGTCTCTTCGGCGAATTCAGACGAGCAGCGTTGAATGGCTGCTTCCCAGTCACGGCCCGGCCTTCCGCAACGATCACAAACTGCTGCAGTCCGCGATTGACCGGCTCGACCAATACCAGCACATGGCCGACTTCGGCACCTGCGCTGTGGACTGGCCTCTGCTGGATGAATGGGAAGCCGAATTGGCGAAGGGGCAGCTGCCGGGCTAAGAACCCGTCCAGGTGCAAATCCGCGTTTTCGCAGCATCGTAAAGCGTGAATCGCCGCGGAACATGGAATCGGGCATGGCAGAACAATGCGGGCAGAATGATGGAAAAACGTGAGGAATAGGTTCGAAAATCTGACTTCATTGTTCTGCCCGCATAATTCTGCCATGGTTCAGGTCATCTTCTGGACTCTTTCGACGGCAGATCACAGGTGCCGTCCGAACACCGTCCGGTCAGTCGACGTCGATTCTTCGCGAAGACGCGGTAGCCCAGATTCATCAGCTGAGAAATCCCCGGCCAGTGTGTCATCGCCACGATCCACCGAAATCCGACCGCAGCGTACAGCCTCCTGAAGACTTCGACGCCTTCAATCACCGAACCGTCCGGCAGCCGTCCATGAATCCGGGCCATCAACTCTTCAAACGTCCGGCCGATCGATGCACTCTGAAATTCGGGTGATTGGATATCGGTAAACCGGATCTTCCGGCGTCGATCCAGGCGTCGGAGCATATTGATTTCCCGGCGACAAAGCGGACACGCTCCGTCGAAGAACACTTCTACTTCGTAATCTGCCGGAGTCACCTGATTCATCGAACCGCTCCCTGTGGCGGCAACACCGCAAGTCCGAAATACGAACACAGCACCAATCCGCAGGCATCAAGAGACTGCCTGTCAGCCGCGGTCCGCGAAAACCGCCCGATATTAACAGATTGCCACGGCCCGTGTGGCACGCTTCGGATTCAGAGAAGTTTCGGAGTTCGGGAACTGACGACTGCGGCATTTTGAATTCTCAGAGTTCCTCAACTACAGTCCCGTTTTCATTAGGCGTTCTGAGGCCAGCGGTGGATGACACTCTGCGCGTAGCCACTGTCGCCAGACGGTGAGGACTCGCGATTCGCCCACGTTCTGGCGAACGTGGCTACCGTACAGCCAACTCCTGCCGATCGTATAGACTCTCGCTTCCGGAGCATCCGTTTTCGATGGCCGATCAACACGCTCAACTTGTGGTCCTTGGTGGCGGGCCCGGGGGGTATCCGGCTGCCTTTGCAGCCGCCGATCATGGCCTGAAAGTCGTCCTGATCGACGAGGGTGTGAAGCCGGGTGGCGTGTGTCTGAACCGAGGGTGCATTCCGTCGAAGGCTTTGCTGCACGTCGCAAAGCTGATCAACGAGTCGAAGGAATCCGCCGAATGCGGAGTCACTTTCGCCCCGCCGGTCATCGACCTCGACAAGCTCCGCACGTTCAAGGACCGCGTCATCGGAAATCTCTCCGGTGGGGTTGAGTCCCTGTGCAAAGCACGGGGAGTGGAGCTGGTCAAGGCCCGTGGCACGTTTCTGAACTCGGAGACTCTTTCGCTGAAGTTGCATGACGGCACCACGAAACTCCTGCTGCGCCTCGGCGACGGACGCACGGT
>JANNGQ010000153.1:0-2753 GCA_031403975.1 Planctomycetota bacterium | reverse complement strand
TGTATGTCCCTTCTGCCGGAAAGGACTTCCGCCAACGGCGAACCTGCGCGACGTCGCATGGTTGAACAAGCTCAGTTCGGCCAGCCGTTTGGCTCTCAGGCCGCGGCAGGCCGCGAAGTCCTGCCCGGCAGGCAGGACCTCATCGCAAAGTCAAGGACATCGACATCAGCCGCGTTTGATCACGCCCTTCTGCAATTCTTCCACCACCTTTGCCAGTACCGCCACATCCTTCCCCTGCATGACGTGTGCGATGCGGCTGGCCGGCAGTTTCATGCGAAGCATCAGTTCTTCAGCAGATTCCCACATCTTCGCCTGTCTCTTCGGCGGCGCCAGATACAGATTTGTGACCAGTTCGCTGAGCCGCTGCTCGTCGATCTGATCTTTGTTCTCGTAGTATCGCTGAATGACTTTTTGCTGATAGTTCGAGTAGTCGCGATCGGCCATCGTCTGGAACCTGAGGCAGGGAAAAGGATGCTGGGAAAACCGGATTTTAGCGGGCCGCGGGCATCGTCGGAACAGAAGATTTCACGGACCCGAGTGGATAGAGCGCAAACCACAAACACGCAAGGGCTCGGCCGAGATGCGGCCAAGCTACACAAATCATGGTCGCTTGTAGAAAGGCAGGGCGACGATCTCCGCGGGAACGAGCGTGCCTCGAAGGCTGACGTCGAGTTTCGTGCCGATGGCCGATGAAGCAATCGGGATGTAGGCCATCGCGATGACCTTCTGCAAAGTCGGTGAAAATGTTCCTGACGTCACCTTGCCAACTTCCGCGCCGCCGATCACGACCGGCGATTCTTCACGAGCGATGCGGCGATTTTCCAGGACCAGGCCGACTCGAGCCATCGTCAGGCCTGCAATCTTGATGGACTCCAGCGCTGCTTTTCCGATGAATTCAGGCTTGTTGAACTTGACGGCAAACTCCAGCCCGGCCGTCAGTGGATCAACGGACTGACTGAGTTCATGCCCGTACAAAGGCATTGCCGCCTCCAGTCGCAGCGTGTCACGACATCCCAGTCCGGCAGCAACAATTCCGTGTGACGATCCGTGGTCCATCAGAATCGTCCAGATCCTGTCTGCGTCTTGGGCCGGCATCACAAGCTCAAAACCATCTTCGCCCGTGTAGCCGGTTCTCGAAACAACTCCGGCTGTCCCGCGGTATGGCAGATCCCGCGCCGAGTAATACTTCATCCCGGATAAATCACTCCGCGTGATCTCGCTGACGAGCGACAGTGCCTTTGGTCCCTGCACTGCGATCATCCCGGTCGACAGTGTGCGATCCTGGAATTCAATGCCGGCGAATCCCGCAGAATGCTTCAGCCAATCGACAATCTTTTCGCGGTTGGATGCGTTGACGACCAGTTCCCAGCGATCCGGAAGGCGATAGACAAGTACATCATCCAGAATGCCCCCGTTTTTATCGCAGACCAGTGAGTACCGGACATCGCCGACCTTCAGCTTCGAAACATCATTCGTCAGCACGCCGTTGAGAAAATCCTCGCACGTCGACCCGCGAAAATGCAGCCGACCCATGTGAGAAATATCAAACAGCCCGACCGCCGAGCGTACAGCGTTGTGCTCTTCCACAATCGATGAATACTGCACCGGCATCTCCCAGCCGGCGAAGTCCACCATCCGGCCGTGGTGAGAGTGATGCCAGGAATTGAGCGGGGTTGTGTGCATGGTGAGTTTCTACTGTTGTCCAGCCGCTCCGCCGGCTGGGATTCTGCCGGGTCGACGCTGCCATGGATTGCCGAGTGCGTCCCGGTGAATTCCCGCCGGCGGAGCGGCGAGCCAACAGAAGGTTACAACTTTCGCAAGTAATGGCGAAACGAACCGGGTTTGAGATTCGCTCGACCTGGATTGCCGGCGATGTATCCGCGAAAGTAATTGAACTGAGCCTCGCTGCGAATCAGATGATCAAACTGCTCCGGCTACCAGAATGATTGTTTCTGTTATCTACTGTTGTCCAGCCGCTCCGCCGGCTGGGATTGTTTCGGGTTCACGTTGCCATCGACGGCCGCGTGCATCCCTGAGGAATTCCCGCCGACGAAGCGGCGGGTCAACAGTAGCGGGTCAGCAGCAATCACGCCTCTGCAAACATCGCTGCTTTCAGGTATTCCCGATTCAGCCGCGCGATGTGAGCCACGGAGACTTCGGCCGGGCAGGCGGCTTCGCATTCGGAGGTGTTGGTGCAGGAGCCGAAACCTTCCTTGTCCATCTGAGCTACCATGCTGATCACGCGCGATGCGCGTTCGGGATGGCCTTGAGGGAGGATCGCGAGCTGTGACACCTTGGCCGACACAAACAGCATGGCCGAGGCGTTCTTGCAGGCGGCGACACAGGCTCCGCAGCCGATGCAGGCGGCTCCATCCATCGCGACTTCCTGCCGTGCGCCCGGTACAAGGACGGCGTTGCCATCCGGTGCGTTGCCGGCGTTGATGGAGACGAATCCTCCCGCCTGAATGATCCTGTCGAAAGCCGAACGATCGACAACCAGATCACGCAGAACCGGGAACGACGTCGCTCGCCATGGTTCGATCGTGATCGTATCGCCGTCCTTGAAGCGGCGCATGTGCAGCTGGCAGGTGGTGGTGGCTTTGTCTGGTCTCGTTCGCGATTCTATCCGCCCTCGTCGCGGGCGCCGCGCACGGGGCGCTGCGGATCGAAGGCTGGGGCGCGGGACGCGAGCGGCGCGCCCATCGCGGGCGCGCTGGTCAGCTTCCGCGCGGGTGACCCGGCGCACAGCCTGA
>JANNGQ010000152.1:0-2893 GCA_031403975.1 Planctomycetota bacterium | reverse complement strand
CCGTGTTGGGATTCGGGAACAGGACGAATAGATCGTTCGTCGGGGTTTCGAGACGCGTCTGAAGACGCAGGGAAATGGAGACTGCAATCAGGGATATCAGTGCCACTGACACACAGATCTGTCTGGAGAAACCTGACATTTGAAGACCTCGATTCTGAATCCTGTGAGCCTTGCTGCTTCAAAATGGAAGCAATCCGATCGAGCAAAACCGTTCAATCAACCGATCGGCTGAGGTGACGAGAACAGCGCCGACAGCGCGAACGAAAACTGGCTTGTCCCGGCCCCGAGGCTTTCGACCGCTTCATAGTCCCCTGCCACGAATCTGAATTGAGTCGCTGGCCGACTCATCCCGTAATGAAACTCCGCATTCACTTTGTAGGTATGGGCCTGCCCGTCCGGAGCGAGAGTCGGTTCCATCCCGAGAATCGCCTGTCGAGTTCGTACATGCGTAATGCCCTCTTGGTCGACGAATGACGCAGGATTTGGCATTCGTGGCGGTTTCCCATGACGCTGAGCAGAAATCCGGATGACTCGTTTTGCCTGGGGAGAACAGGCGCGAACGAAGGCACTGGTATCGAGTGGCGAGGACGCCCCGAATGAACCGGCAATCGGAATCGGCTGTGGATTTGGTCCGCCGTTAGGCAGGGGAACACCGAGAACAGTTCCTGCTTTCGGCACCATGAAAATAAATGAGTCTTCGTGATACTCTGTATCGACTTCGTAGGTCTCGTAAACTGCATTAGTGTGAGCGGACGAGTAGATGGAATCCGGCAGGTCTTCAAGTTGTGGATAAATCGTGATCTCGACACTCGGAAGCGCGGGCGCCGGATCGCCCCGAGTTGTTTTGTACGAGTGGGCTTTCTCAATCAGTTGCGTCTCGGAAATGTCGTAGGCCGAAACGCGGACCCGCGAACTGACACTCGTGTTGTCCTGATCGGCGACGAAGAGCATCTGATGGCGCTGGTACGCGGGGTTTTCGATGTTGATCGTCAGCAGGTGCTCGTCCCGCGGAAATCGCGAAACGTCGAAGGGCTTGCTGATTTTCGCGACGACCCGATAGCGCTCATAGTGTTCATCGCCATCGGTGTGCTCCTCCTCCTTCTCCCTGGATTCAATCCAGCCGTCGATGACCTGAAAGCCGCTGCCCGGCTGAACAGCGTTGCCGCGCCAGCGGAACCAGACGTAGAAATCGACGGTCCAGCTGGCATGTTAATAACACGTTCAGATTGTTCGCGGCGACTGATTCACTGACGGTCGTCATCGCTCGATGATCGCCTTGATGGTTCCGTTGGTGTGATCCCGTTCGTCAGCATGACACGGTGGAGGGCAGCAATTGTATCGGGGGATGGTTTGAAGTTTCCCGGACGATGCCCTTCGGCAATGGCGAGCGGTGTCCATCCATACTTGTTGGGGTGATTCCAGATTTCTATCTTTGCTTCTCTATCCGCGAGCAACTGTACAACCCGCGGTGCGTTGTTGTAGGCGGCGCCATGCATGGCGGTTTCACCATTGTCGTCGACGGCGTTGACGTCGCCACCAAGCTCAAGTGCCAACTGCACTGCGTCGAGAAGTTCCGATTCAATTCCCGCTTCTTCGCGGGGCGCCAGCGTCCCGAGCCCGGCTGCGGCCATCAGGGGCGTACTGTTGTCAGCGTTCGGAAGCAGCGGATCGGCGCCCAGTTCCACCAGCAGTCGCATCAGCGGCACGTCGGCGGTATCCGCGGCCATCAGGAACGGTGTCGATCCCGTTTGATTGAGTTTTCCTCGGCCGGACGCACCCTTGATCAGCCTGCCATTCACATCGGCACCATGCGCGACGAGCCGCCGAACAAACGGCAGACTCGTCATGTTGCCCGATCCCATCGGAGGCGGCTCGCCATCATCTCCATCTCCGCGATTCGGCTTACGAACCCATGTGATTGCGTGCAACGCTGTAAATCCCGAACGCTGATCATTGGGATCCGCGCCGGCATCCAGCAGTGCGACGGCCAGTTCGAAGTGTCCGTTTTCAACCGCGAGCATCAGTGGACTTGTGCCTTTCCGGGGACTCTTCCCGCCAACTTTCTCGGGCTTCATCGCATCGTTCACACCAGCTCCTGCCGCGAGGAGAATCTTCACCACTTCGCTGCGGCCTTCCCGAACAGCGAAGAACAGCGGCGTGAAACCGGACTTGAGCGGTGTGCGGAAATCCGCACCGGCGTCCAGCAGCGCCTTGACGACGTCAGCATGCCCGTCAGCCGCAGCCCACATGATCGCAGTTTGAGATCTTGATTCCGTCGCGTTGATTTCGGCTCCTGCAGCAATCAGTGCGGTCACAGGCCCGAGCTTTCCAGTTCGGGCTGCCGTCATCAGGATCGTTTCGCCACCGCGAAGTTTGGCATTCGGGTCCGCTCCGGCCTGAAGTAATAGCTCGACGATGGGGGCATTCCCGTTGGTGCAGGCCAGCGACAGCGCGGTCACTCCGTAGCGGTTTTCCCGCTTGACATCCGCACCTGACTTGATCAATTCGCCAATCAACTGCTCGTCGTCATGATGAGCGGCCCAGTGCAGCGCGGTCATGCCGTCGACCTGCGCTGCATTGACGTCGGATCCCTGCACCAGCAATGTGCGAACGCGATCCGCGTCCCGGACCTCAGCGGCTGCGGCAACAGGAGCCACACTGACGGCGGAATTTGCGACAGGAGGGTCGGCGGCAAAGATGATGCTGCCGGTGAATACGATCAGGATTGCAACGACACGCTTCACTAATGCTGCCATGTAATCAACCCCCTCATCCGGCCTGCCGGCCACCTTCTCCCCCGATCTCGGGGGAGAAGGGACATGTGGAACACTGCTTCAATGCTGAGATTACATGTTCAGACCGACAGCGGCTCAAACAGTCCTTCGACGTGGCC
>JANNGQ010000151.1:0-3822 GCA_031403975.1 Planctomycetota bacterium | reverse complement strand
CGGAGCGGCTGGTCAACAGTAGAGGTCACAGTCCGGCAAGATACTCGCGTGAACGATTGATTTCAGCTGTGACTTCCGCGGCTGTTTCGAGAATCGGGATACCTCGCGGAACCGGGTGCATGAAGATCTCCGTCCAGCCCTGGTACCTGATGTCCGCCAGAGCCTTCAGCAGGGGAGCAAAGTTCAGAGGGCCTCGACCGGGCATCTGCAGCAGTTCCCGTTCTTTCGGCAGCTTCGTCATGCAGCCGTCGCCGTGCTGCCAGGCATAGAACATTCCGATGCGGTCTCCCAGATCCCGAATCAGCCCGGCCAGTTGTTCGGCATCCTGTGGCAGATGATACGGTGCAAGCGCGACGGCGAGTCGTTTCGACGGAGACAGTTCATGCAGATAGCGCAGCGCATCTGCGGACTCAAACAGATCGTTCGCGTGGTTTTCGATCGCGATCGTCACGCCGGTCTCCTCCGCGATTTCCAGGTGAGGCTTCATCTTCTCGACGAAGCCCGCCACGGCTTTTTTCAATTCTGCACCAGCCAGTCCTTTCGGTCCGTCGCCACCTGTGACAATCAGACGGCAGCCCAGTCGCCGGGCCAGTCGCATCTCTTCCTGCAGACCAAACGGCCCGAGCGGATATTGTGTCAGGCAGCCGACTGTGACTTGATGCTTCTCCAGGAGACTGAGAAACAGATCTTCGCCGAGGTCCCGCAACTGCTCTCGCTGATTGCCGTGCTTCTTCGGCCAGAGATCGATGTGGGCCGCTCCACACTTCGAGATCTCTGGAAGAATCTCACCAACGTACATGTAGCCGTACATGCACGAAGCGACGATGGAGCGCGGTGTAAATCTGGCCGGCCGATCGACGGCAGGTTCGTCGGCGAAGAGTGTTGGCAGCGCGACCGGCAGGGCGATGGCTGCTGTCGAGTTGAGGAATGTGCGTCGTGACAATGCAGACATAGTTGATTCTCAGCCGCGATTCGTCCCCGTGGGGCTTGCCCCGATCGGCAACAAGTCCAAATGGCGTGGACTTCGTGAGCGGAATGGCGCTAGCCACCGGTTTCTGTTTCTGCAAAAGCTGCGAAAAACCGGCGGTTAGCGCCTTGCCGCTGACTGTCAAAACGCAAAGAACGCAGACTGGCAGGAATGCCCGTCCTAGGGAACGATTGGCGGCATCGCATCACACATCTGCAGCGCCAGCAGCGGGTATGCTGTGCCGCTGTAGGTGATGAAGTGTGAGCTGTCGGTGTTGAGCGATCTCGTCCACCAGCGACCGGATTCTCGCTGGTTCGATTTCAGCCAGGCGATTCCTTTCTGAATTCGAGGATCAACCGCGGCGATTCCGGACGATCGCAGAACAATCACCGCCAGCCCGGTCATATGACCGTCACTGGCAGGGTTTGCAGACTCGGGTTCGGCCTTGAGTTTCTCTGCGCGGTTTCCGCTGCCCCAGGCTTCCGGCTCGGCGAACGTGCGGATTGACCAGCCGCCGTCTTCACGCTGATGTCTGATGACGACGTCAATCAATTCCTGCTGTTGCTCCGGCGTCAGCAGATCGATCATGCGGCTGTTGGCCCACAGCAGAAGCACTCGGCTGTAATCATGGAGAGGTGGAGTTGTCTTCAGATAACTCTTCAGCCGCTCGACAGAGGTCTTCAGAGCCGGGTTATCCGACGACGACACTTTCTGCAGCCAGCCAGGAGCGGTCGCGGCCGCCATCGCGGCGACCGTTGCTTCGTGGTACGCATCGGATTCGAACGGTGGCCAGCAGTCGAGCGATGCCCAGGTTCCGCCATCTTCCTGGACTTTGAACATCAGCTCCAGAGCCTGCTCAGTCTCGGTTGAAAGCGATTTCGAAATCTGTGCATCCCATTCGGCGAGTCCCGCCGCGATATAGATTGCTGACGCGGATCGAGTGCCCTGATGCATCCGCGAGATAGGTTCCTGCTGCAGATCTGCGAGCTGCGCAATGAAGAACGACCGAGTGCTGTCTGACGGCGGGCCGAGCGACGGACTGAGCGACGGTCGAATCACCATGTACGTTCCGTTCGTGTGGCAACTCACGCATTTCCGCTGGCCATTCCAGGCGACCGCGCCGTTCTCAAGGTACTGCGACGCCAGCCGGATCGACACGTCGGATCTGGTCGGCTCGCCACCGGATGCGGCCGGGATCGAGATCTGTTCGAACTGATACTGAGGATCTTCCGCGTGGGCTGAGCTTGTCGTTGTTCCAGTCGTCAGGCCAAAACTCAACAAGGCAGCGAGGCACAGGACTTTGTCGATCATCTTTGCAGTTCTCCGGAAACGGCAGATAACGCCATACAATCGAGTCTGTTCCGGCGAGCGGAGAGTGTCAACCCTGCAAGGGATCTTTGATTTGTCAGCGGTATGGCGATAGCCACCGGTGTCGTTTTCCTGGTGCATCAGCAGGCACGCGATCACGTCCGGTTTCCCGCGAATTCACAAAAACCGGACGCTAGCGCGTGGCGGCTGATATGCCGAGGCAAAACGTGTCGCGTTCATTTGCGTCCTGAGAGTGTCGTGGCGTACTCTCTGGACTGCTTTCAGCGTTCAGAATCCTGTTCCGCCGTCGAGACTGATTTGTCCCGCATCCATGGAGCCCGTCGATGATCCGCTTCACCTCCACTGCCATCCCTGTGATTCTCAATATGGTCGCCGCCGTAATCATGCCCGGTCTTTCCATGGCCGACAACTACCGTGTCTACATCGGGACGTACACCGGCGGCGACAGCATCAGCAAAGGCATCTACACCTGTTCATTTGACACCGGGACGGGCAAGCTGACCGAACCGATCCTGGCCGCCGAGCTGACGAATCCGTCGTTCCTTGCGATTCATCCGGGCGGAAAGTTCCTGTTCGCTGTGAATGAGATCAGTGAAGGTGAGGGCAAGGGTTCAGGAGGTGTCACGGCTCTGAAAATCAATGCTGACGGAACACTGACCGAGATCAATCACCAACCGTCGCTCGGTGGCGCGCCGTGTCACTGTAATGTCGATGCAACGGGGACGAGTCTGCTGATCGCCAACTACATGGGAGGCAACATCGTCGTTTACCCGATTGAAGCCGACGGTTCGCTGAAGCCCGCGTCGAGCAACATGCAGCACGAAGGCAGCGGTGCTGACAAGAATCGCCAGGACGGGCCTCACGCACATTCGATCAACCTGAGCAGCGACAACAAGTTCGCGTATGCGGCGGATCTCGGTCTCGACAAAATCATGATCTACAACTTTGATGCGAAACAGCATCTGTTGACTCCGGCGAAGCAACCGTCAGTGTCGGTCACTCCAGGCGGGGGGCCTCGGCATTTTGCGATTCATCCTTCCGGAAAATTTGCGTACACGAACAACGAAATTACCCTGGTCGTCACGGCTTTCCGCCGCGATCCGGATCACGGCGGACTGACGTCGATTCAGGATATCGCGACGATTCCCAAAGGATTCGACGGACGAAAAAGCACGGCGGAATGCCTTGCGCATCCAAGCGGCAAGTTTCTCTACGTCAGTAATCGCGGCCATGAAACGATCACCGCCTACACGATTGATCAGACTTCCGGCCTGCTGACTTATGTTGAGAACGAACCGACCGGTGGAAACGAGCCTCGCAACTTCTTCATCGATCCATCCGGGAAGTGGCTGCTTGCAGAGAACCAGAATTCCGATACCGTGTTCGTGTTCACGATCGACCAGAAGACCGGGGCACTGTCGCCAACCGGTGATTCGGTTAACGTGGGCAGACCAGTGTGCATCCGGATGGTGAAGCGTTAAGGATCAGCAAATCAGTAACTGACGTGGGGGGGGGGGGGGGGGGGG
>JANNGQ010000150.1:0-6522 GCA_031403975.1 Planctomycetota bacterium | reverse complement strand
CTCATGGCCCATCGTATCCGATTCGACGATGCCTTCCGGACTGTCGCCGTTGGTGGACGGGTTTATTTCGGTTCCACTGTCGATCATCAGCTTCATTGCCGTGATCTGACAACCGGCAGACTGTTATGGACCTGTTTCACCGGAGGTCCGATTCGCCTGGCACCGACTGTCCAGGACGGTCGCGTCTACTTCGGATCGGACGATGGTCGCGCTTATTGTGCCGATGCGGTCACGGGGCAGATCCTCTGGCAGCGACGTGTTGCCCCTCGCGATGAGTGGCTGCTGGCACGAGGCGAGATGATTTCCAAGTGGCCCGTTCGGACCGGACTTCTGGTCCATAACGGCGTTGCCTACATGGGCGCCGGAATCTTTCCTCACGAGGATGTTTATCTTTACGGAGTTGACCCGGTCACGGGGAAGCAGGTCTGGCAACAGGAAAACATCAGTGCTCAGGATGCCGGTCGGAACGATCTTTCGCCACAGGGTTACTTGCTGGCCAAAGACGATCTGCTGACCGTCCCGTCCGGTGGTTCGCTGCCGGCTGTGTTCAGTCTCAAGACCGGCAGGCTGCTCCATAAGCGCACGCACAGTTGGCGCAAGGATGCCGGCGGTGTGGTCGGCGGCACTCGAGCTCTGCTGTCCGACGGCCAGCTCTACTCCGGTGGAGAGCACCATCTGCTGGCTATGAGTGAATTGACGGGCGACGTGGGCTTTGGCTGGTTTGAAGGACGTCAAATGGCGATCCACGGGGATGCGGCATTCGTTCTGACCGGCACGCGACTCGCCCGCCTGAACCGTCTGGAATATGCCGTTGTGAGCCGGAAGAGGCATGATCTGGAAGTGAAGCTTTCCGGGTTGGCGGCTGAACTTCGTTCGAAGCAGGGAGCCGAAGCCGAATTGTTGACGGCTCAGATCCGGTCCGGCGGCGAAGAGCTGAAACTGATCGAGCCCGTGGGTGTCGTCTGGGAGACCTCGACAGCAGACGACAAGGCACTTGCTGTCGCAGCAAATACCGTCATCGTGGGTGGGACGGGACGCGTGACAGCCTATTCTGCCGATGACGGTCGGCAGGTCTGGACTCGCGAGCTGGAGGGAGATGCGCGCGGCCTCGCAGTGGCGGACGGCAAACTCCTCGTCAGCACCGACATTGGAGCGGTGTACTGTTTTGGAAGCGCGACCCCGGCATCGACTGAGATACTGACTGATTTAGAACCGACAGCGTTTCCGGACGACGAATTGAGCCCGACATACCGGACTGCGGCGTCCGAGATCATTGAGCATTCCAAAGTTACTGCCGGATACTGTCTGGTCATTGGTGGAGAAGAGGGTCGTTTGGCTCTGGAGTTGGCTCGACAGAGCCAGCTAAAGATTTACTGCGTCGAACCGTCCGCCGAGAAAGTCGCCCGCGCGCGAAAGCGATTGTCGGCCGCCGGCCTGTACGGTCACCGCGTCGTCGTGCATCACGGGGATCTCGGACCGCAACCCTATTCAAACTACTTTGCCGACCTGATCGTTTCTGACACGTTCGTAAAAGTCGGGAAGTGGCCAGGCTCGCTCAAGGACATCGAGCACCATCTGAAGCCGGTGGGCGGAGTGTTGTGCATCGGACGCCCGGAATCTGCCGGCGCTGTTGCTGCGGACGAATTGCGGAACTGGTCTCAGAACTCCGCTTTGGAAAAGCAACTTGAGACGCGTATTGCGGACGGATGGCTGTTGATGGTCCGCGGAGCGCTGCCAGGGGCCGGCAACTGGTCGCATCAATACGGGAATCCAGGCAATACTGCTGTCACCAGTGAGCGCAGGGTTCAGGGAGATCTCGGAGTGTTGTGGTACGGCGACCCCGGTCCAGGTGAGATGGTCAACCGGCATGAAGGAGCGGTAGGACCGCTGGCCGTCAATGGCCGACTGTTTGTACAGGGCGAGAAAACGATCATGGCCTACGACGCCTATAACGGTCGTCATCTCTGGACTCACGAGAACCCGAAAGCCGTGAGAACCGGCGTCTATCAGAATCAGAATCCAGGAAATCTGGCGGCCGGTGAGGACAGCCTGTTCCACTTCATCGGGGATCAATGCTTCCAGGTTGATATGGCGACTGGCAAGGTTGTGGCCACACACGAGCTTCCTCCCGGCAAGACCGACGGGACCTATCAGTGGGGCTACGTGGCTGTCCAGAACGGGCAGCTGTTCGGCACGGCGACCATCCGCAAAGAACTGGAGGCCGCGCTCCGGCGTCGCGGAAGCAGCACCGAAGACGCCACAGACGGCTTCTTTGCGATCGACATCGCCACGGGAAAACATCTCTGGAACTACGCAGGCAAGAGCATCTCACATCATACAATCGCGATCAGCCCCGACCGCGTCTTTCTGATCGACAGCTCCATCACCAGCGAGCAGCGGGACGCTGTGCTGCGTCAGGATAAATCCAATCTGGCCGGACTCTCCGGAGACGCGCAGGCCCTGGCAGAGAAGCGTCTGAAGGAGGCTGATGTCCGACTCGCCATTGCCCTCGATCTCAAGACCGGTGAGAAGCGTTGGGAGCAGGCGGTTGATGTCACTGATTGCAGTGAAATCGGGATCGGTGGCGGCAAGCTGACGATGATGTATGCGAACGACACCATCGTACTGTGTGGTGCCAACGCCAACGGCCACTACTGGAAGCAGTTCGTCGCGGGCGAATTCGAGCGGCGGCGTATCGTCGCGATCTCGGCATCCGACGGCTACAAGCTATGGGCAAAGGACGCCAATTACCGCCACCGCCCGATCATCGTGGGCGACAAAATACTCGCCGAACCGTGGATGTTCGGGCTGGCATCCGGAGACCAAATCACCCGCCAGCACCCGATCACTGGTCAGGCGGAGCCGTGGAGCGTCATGCGGACCGGCCATCATTGCGGAATGCTGACGGGCTGCGACTCGGGCATGATTCTGTTCCGATCGGGTCACACCGGTTTTCTGGATCTGAACGCCGACGAGGGAATTCGCCACTTCGCCGGCCATCGGCTTGGATGCTGGATCAATGCCATTGCCGCCAACGGACTGGTCATGATCCCCGAGGCCAGTGCGGGCTGCGTCTGTCAGTTTTCAATCGCCTCCACAATCGTGATGGAGCCTCGCGAGTCGCGCCGGCCGTGGACGATTTACAGCGCTGTCGGAACTCCGACTCCGGTGCAGCACCTGGCAGTCAACCTGGGTGCTCCCGGTGACCGGAAAGACTCGCTGGACCAGATCTGGTTTTCGTATCCCCGCCGCGATCCTTACCAGCAGACCTCGCTTGAAGTCCAGTTCGACTTGCGTCCGAAGTTCAGTCCCGATGGTGATTTCGACAACACTGCCGAGACCCGAGTCCCGTCCTCCGCTTCGGACACTCCGTGGATCTACACGTCCTGGGCACATGGTCTGGAACAACTGACGTTGCCGCTGCTCGGCGAACACGACAAGCCAGCGAATTACACGATCCGCCTGCACTTCGCAGAAGCCCGAACGGGTGCCACGAAACCCACTGTGATGGACGTCCTGTTCAATGGCAACCAAGTCGTGACGGGGCTGTCACTCGGACTTCCGGCGGAAGAGAATGCCGTTCAGCCTGTGGTCCAGGAGATCCGGAAGGTCCCGATTGATCACGATCTGGTGATCGACCTGAAAGCTCAACAGGGAACCGCGATTCTCAACGCCGTCGAAGCCATTCGTGAGCCGGAGGGTGAGTAGCTGAAGTCGTGAGGCTTCAGGCACCGTGAGTCCGGCTTCCAGCCGGACTTCGCGACTCAGACTCAGGCAAGCGTGTCGGTCGCAAACTTCAGGCACCGTGAGTCCGGCTTCCAGCCGGACTTCGCAACTCAGACTCAGGCAAGCTTGTCGGTCGCAAACCTCAGACACCGTGTGATGTGATCGGCTTCGACACGAAGCTGCTCGGCGTGTGACAGCAACGAAACCGTCGGCAACGGCTGAGGATGTTTGTGCAGACGGACGCGAGCCAGCATATCGGCCAGTTCATGGGCCGGAACGTCGCGGAGGGTGGCCCAGTACTTCGGAGCGAGACACGGAATCCGCAGTGGATCGCGCGTGATCATTTCGAGGTTGAGTTTGACCTCCGGCTTTGCTTTACGAAGCGTCGCGACGATTCGTTTCAAGTCCAGGAAGCCGTCGCCGAGCGGCACTTCGGACAGCAGGAATCCGTCGTCGGACTCCGCGACAGCCATGTCTTTGAAGTGCGTGGTGATTGTCCAGGGCACGAACGCCTCGACGACCGCGTGTGGCTCTTCCAGCAAGGCGATACTGTTGCCCGTATCGAGGCACACTCCGACGAATTCACTGCTCAGCCGCTGCAGCCAGCCGAGCATTTCTTCGATTCGCCAATCCTTGTGATTTTCGACCGCGAGGCGCACGCCATGCTTCGCCGCAATCGGTTCGGCGAGCGTCAGCGAATTCCACGATTGATCGGCAAATTGCCGGAACTGCTCGGCCGACTCAAACACTTCGTAACGTCGCCCGCTCATGCAGACCGTTCGCAGCACCGTCGCACCAGCTTGCTTCGACGAGAGAACGTCCGCCTCAAATCGCGCGATGTCAGTCTGGTCCTTCGGCAAGCCAATCGTGCCTTCGACGTACATGTCGTGTTGCTCAATCGCGGCGCGAAGTGTGGCAAGTGAAGTCGCCTCGATCCCGCTGACTTTCGTTTGAATACCCCGCGCGCCGATCCTCGCCGCGGCTTCGAGAAATGCGAGCGGCTCGGCCACGCTGCCGAAGTCCGGAGACAGCGGCCGATCCCCGCGAATCCAAAACGAATGAATCACTAATCCCAGGGGCTGCTGCGCGGTTGGCTCCGCCGCCCGGCATGGCAGCGCGGAGGCCAGTGCCAGCACCTTCAAGGCATCACGACGTTTCATGTCGATCTCCAGTCTCGCCCTTTCGCTTGTTTCTGGTCTAGTGGCCGCGCTCGCCAGGAATGCGGCTACATCACGGTCTTCAATTCGCGATCCCACGGCGCTCGATAGGGCCGGGCGAGTTGCTCGTTCGCGACATCGTCGTCGATGAGTTCCTCGCGCAGAGCGTCCCACCTCAGCTTGCGGCCCAGTCGCAATGAGAGGTTGGCGAGGTGACACATCGTGCTGACGCGATGCCCGCTCTCCAGATCGGAGATCGGCGTTTCACGCGACTTCACACAGTCGAGGAAGTTGCGGACGTGCCGCGTGAATTGTTCACGTTCGTTGCCGGTCTTGTCGTCCAGCGACTGCGTCCAGAACTCTTCGGGTCCGGTCACTTCCACCGGCCCGGGTCCGCCGACCGGATGGGCACCGGTGAAACTCGGAATGCGGTTTTGCGGCGGAACCTTCTTATCGGCCGTCAGGACGAAACCCTGCCGACCAATCGATAGTGATCCTTTTGTGCCGCAGAATTCCAGACCGGAGACTTTTCCCGGCCCCGCACTCGCTTCGCGATGTGACCAGACTGCCGTGCCTTTTCCGTTCGCAAATTCAAACAACGCATCCTGTGTGTCGGGTGTCTCGCCGTGGTCGTCGAGCGCGAACCGGCCTCCCAGACTGACAACCGTCTGCGGTTCAACGTCCAGTACCCAATGCACGATGTCGAGCGAGTGATGTCCCAGATTCGTCATCTGACCGCCGGAATAATCCCAGAACCAGCGGAAGTGATAGATGCCCCGACGGGGATTGTATCGCCGCTGCGGTGCCGGACCAAGAAACATGTCCCAGTCAAATTCCGCCGGCGGATCGCCGTCCGAAGGAGCGCCGAAACCAGGCACGATGTTTCGAAACGCCTGCATACGAACCGAATGCACGTTTCCGATCTGCCCATCACGGATCAGTTGCCTCGCTCGTTGATAATGCAGCCCGGATCGCTGCTGCGTGCCGACCTGTACGACGCGGTTCGTGCGCTTCGCCGCGTCGATCATCCAGCGTCCTTCACGCACGAACAACGACAGCGGCTTCTCGACATACACATCTTTGCCGGCCGAGCAGGCGAGCATCGTCATCAGTGCGTGCCAGTGATCCGGAGTGGAAATCACGACCGCATCAACCTCGCGGTCTTCCAGCAATTCCCGAAAGTCGGCAAACCCGCGCACGCTGCCGCCGATCAATCCCTGCGCCTCGTCGAGCCGCCCGCGATGCGCGTCCGAGATCGCGACACAATTCACGTCCGGTTGCCCCTGAAAGTCCAGGACATGCCGTTTGCCGATCAGGCCGTAGCCGATGAAACCGACCCCGACACGGTCGTTGGCTCCGAGCACTCGGCGATACGAAGAGGCCGTCATGGCGGTTGCTCCCACGGCTCCCTGAATAAATGTCCGGCGAGTCAATTCGTCCGGCGGGTTGTAGTCGACGGCAGTCATCGGTGTCCTCCGGTCTTCGCTGGGGCATTCGTTCAGCGGCGATGATACTCGACCTGACAACTCAGAAGTCCGGCTTTTTGTAAAATCCGGGCTTCTCTGTCTGTTTCTTGTGCGGCGGGGGTCCAGCCCCCCAGGCAATTTGTGGGGGGGGGGTGCCGCCCGCCCCGATTTAA
>JANNGQ010000149.1:0-12565 GCA_031403975.1 Planctomycetota bacterium | reverse complement strand
GGTAATCTATGGAGATGATCTGAAACAGGGTGGGGGGGAGTTTTTGCACAGTTATTCGAGAATGTTCTTCACGTGCGAAATCAAATCTTCGAGTTTTGACTCTTTCGGGATGCGACTCAATGGCGTGGACTTTGCGCGTTGGATGTCAGCGGCACGGCGCTAGACGCCGGTTTTTCGCGGCATGGTCACGAACAGACACCGGTGACTAGTGCTCTGTCAGCGATGGCGTGATGGATGTTATCCTTGAGTTGATCGTTCATGGAAGACCGATAACTCAGGGAGGGTGTCATGGAAAAGCGATACCGGGTGACGTTGACGGATGAGGAGCGTCATGAATTGCGAGCGATGGTTTCTCGCGGGAAAGCAAACGCCCGCAAACTTGTTCGGGCAAGAGTGCTGCTGCTGGCCGATCAGGCTGAGGGAGGTTCCGCGAAATCGGATCCGGATATCGTAGATGCGTTGGGATGTGGACGGGCGACAGTGGAGCGAGTTCGACAGCAGTTCGTCGAAGAGGGTCTGGAGGAAACTCTGGAGCCGTCTCCCTCGAAACGTATTTATGAAACGAAGCTGGACGGCAAAGCCGAAGCTCATCTGGTGGCACTTGCCTGTGGCGCACCGCCCGAAGGACGTAGCGGTTGGACACTTCGCCTGCTCGGTGATCGAATGGTGGCGCTCGGACATGTGGATTCTGTGTCGCATGAAACAGTGCGTCAGACGCTTAAAAAAACGAACTTAAGCCATGGCTGAAGAAAGGCTGGTGTCTTCCTGAAGGCCCGTCGTCGGATTTTGTGGCTGCGATGGAAGACGTTTTAGAGGTCTATCACACGCCGTATGACGCTCAGCGTCCTATGGTCTGCATGGACGAAGCCAGCAAACAGTTGACTGCGGAAGTCAGAGAGCCATTGCCAGCCCGACCCGGCAGCGTGGCCAAACAGGACAGTGAATACGAACGTCGAGGAACGGCCAACGTTTTCATGGCGGTCGAACCGCTCGCGGGCAAACGGACTGTGCAGATTACCGATCGACGCACCAAAGTTGACTGGGCGCTGTTCATCAAGTTCCTGTTACTGACGGTCTATCCTGAGGCCGCTATGGTTGTGCTGGTGATGGACAATCTGAACACTCACTGCATCGGCAGTTTGTACGAAGCTTTCGATCCGGCAACGGCGCGAGCACTGGCTTCTCGGCTGGAGATCCACTCCACGCCAAAACACGGGAGCTGGATGAACATGGCAGAAACTGAATTGAGCATTCTGTCACGGCAATGCCTTGATCGCCGTATCGACTCAAAAGAACTCCTGATGACAGAAGTGGCTGCATGGGAACACGAACGCAACTCGCGGGAATGCAAAATCGACTGGCAATTCACCACGGCTGACGCTCGCGTCAAACTCAGGCGGCTCTATCCCTCATTCCACGACTGACAGAGCACTAGTAGTGGCGCAACTCGTCCCACGGGCAGCAATTGATCGTGGACACATTGCAATGCGTCGACGATAGCGCTGGGTATGTTTTCCTGCCCATTCAGTCCGGTCTGATTATAGATCCCAACAACCGTGTGGCCGGTAATGGTCGCCAGTTGCCGTGCCGCTCGCTGGTGATTGCCGGGGCTGTTGTTCATGCCATTGACGAAAATAATCTCCGCGTCCGTTGAACTTGGAAACTCAACGCCGGCCGAACGCAGAGAGTACTCGCCATAATTCGATTCAGTCTGGCCAACGGGCGTGTATTCAGTAATATCGCCGCCACCTGACGGCTCCTGATTCTGACCAGCCATTGCACGAACCCCAAGCCACACTCAGTTCCACCATTTTTTTTGCTTGTTCATCGTAGCCAGGCCAAAGTCGGCGTCAACACAGAGAGCTCAGTTTTACCGATGCATCACCTCGGAATACACAACATCGCCCTGCAGGGTGCGGGCAACATTCCTGTCCGGGGAGCTGTTCTGCATCACGAGTCGGGATCTGGAAGGGCATTGAGATGGCTGAAATTGACACAACAGCAGCGGCGCTTGGTTATTCCTTTGCAGACAGCTCCGGCGTAGCTGCCAGGAATCGCTCAAAAGGCGGGGCGGCTTACAAACCGTTGATCGAAATCCGATGTTCGAGCCACATCGGCGTGCTGCTGCACGTCCATCTGGAACTCGATCTCGATTTTGGAAGGACGTCCGGTTGGAACATCCAGGATGGGAGCACTTACTTTTTCAATGACACTGGTGGCAGCAATGGATATCCACGATTGCTGACAGTCTCGGAAAAAGCGTTTCTGAGCGCGAAGTTCCCAAACTGGAACCAAAGCGCAACATGGAAAGACTTCAACCTCGTATTCAGCAGTGTCATGGGAGGAAAGGGGCAGAAACAGATCTACGCGGAAGTGCAGGAGCGGCTTGCGCAGGAACGCGTGGAACGCGATGCTCAGGCTGCAGCACTGGAGATCGAGCGCGCGACTCAACGCACATTGCGCGAGGCCCAGCGACTGGAAGAACACAGATTGGCGACGACGCCGGAGGTCGTCACTGAATTGATCGGAAAAATGTCGAAAAAGGCTCGTGATTCCCGCAGTCAACAGACACTTGACGAATGGAAAGCGCTCGTCGGAAACCTGAGTGAATTCCAACCCGGTCCGGCCAGCGCTACTGACAGCATCCCTGATGTAACGGAGTTTCGCTTTCTGTTAGGCCAGGGGGCTGCAGCAAAGTACAACGCCAGCGTCAGGATCACCTATAAGAACAAAGCCGCCGCCGACCGTCGCAAACCTGCGGATATTGAATATATCAAGAACAAGCTGAAGGATCAGTCGTTTACAACTTCGTAAGTGCGGTCAGCCAGACGCGGACCCATTTCATGCAATGCCGTCTGTCCCCGAATCGCCGCGATTCGCAGCATGCGGACCGAGGCCACGCGGCTTCGAAGAGATCGCGAAAAGTTGACCTGGTGCGACGCTCCGCTTGGGCCTGCGCGTGTTGCGACAATGGATGACTCAGGAAATAGTGATGTTTGCCACAGGCGCAAATCGAGATAGAATCGTTGCATGACAACACTGATTTCAAATCATGTCGAAAAGAAACCGGGGGTTTGCGGCGGCAAAGCATGCATCGCGGGTACGAGAGTTCGCGTTCAGGACGTATACATCTGGCACGAGTTGCAGGGTAAATCTGTCGATGAGATCGTGGCTGGATTCCCGCAGCTGAAGCCCGGCGACGTCCACGCCGCTCTCACGTATTACTGGGACCACCGCAATGAAATCCATGCTGAGATGAAGGCTGCTGACGAACTGATCACGGTGCTGAAGGCAGCTACCCCATCACCTCTGCGGCAGAAACTGTCAGGCAAGTCGGCCGATGGAGATCCGGTTTCATCTTGACGAACACATCGACCCGGGAGTGGCACTCGGGCTCAGGCTTCGAGGTGTGGATGTGACGACATCCGCGGACAGGACTTTGCTTGGCGCCGAGGATGTTGAGCAACTTGCATTCGCGCGCCGTGAGACCCGTGTGCTCGTGACTCAGGATGAAGATTTCCTTGCGATTCACACCTCAGGCATGCCACATGCCGGTATCGCGTACAACCATCAGCAGAGTAAGTCGATTGGCGAATTCATCCGTGGTTTGATGCTCATCCACCAATGTCTCACGGCGGAAGAAATGACGAATCAGGTAGAATTCCTATAGCCGATTCTGATTTCTCTGCCGGAATGCAGCACTGTCCGGGACTGTTGTCCGATACCTCCCCTTGGCAGTTACTTCGCTTGGCGATCGGTTCAGCCGATCCCGAAATGACTGTCTCGCCAGGAGGAACTAATCCATGTCGTCGGGACACTGCCGAATGATCGTGCTGGACACGGATCATTTGAGCTGTCGTGAATGGGGCAGCCACGAGTCCGCCATTTTGCGTGATCGACTCGCCGAAGCGACTGATCGGACGATTGTTGTTTCGATCATCAGCTATGAGGAACAGATGCGAGGCTGGATGGCATTGCTGGCAGGGCTTCCGGATGTGATGAAACAGGTCGATGCGTATTCGCGCCTCAGAAAACATCTCCAGCTTTACTGCACAGTTCCGCTGTTGGGATCCCTCTGCGCCGAACTCCGGGTAGACTGTTCTTGACAAGCCAACATGGCAGCTTTTCTCTGACTGAAACCTCCATGTGCATGAAACCAGCTGCAGCGCCGCCGATCGAACGCCATCGCCTGATGTGGCTGGTGCTCGAAGTCGGGATCGTGGCAATGGGGCTGGGAATGCGTCGCTATGGGAGTACCCTGTCCGCCGCCGTGGCCGACTACGGCGGCGATACGTTGTGGGCGCTGATGGTCTTCGTCGGCATCGGGCTTGTGATGCACAGGTGGCCGACGTGGCGCGTCACTGCCAGCGCCCTGTGCATCGCTTACGGCACCGAAACAGGCCAACTCTACCATGCCCCCTGGATCGATCATCTACGGCAAACCGTCGTTGGGGGGCTTGTCCTGGGTCGTGGGTTCCTGTGGAGTGATCTGGTGTGTTATACGGTCGGTATCGGGTTCGGTATGCTCGCGGAAATCTGCGTTTTCCGACCGAGCGCATGACTCGCGATTCAGGTAGATCCCGCGTGCATTATTCAGGCCAATTAATTGCCAGTTGCATCGGAACGCCGTGAGCCACGAAATGGATCCCTTTACTTCCCCGAGGGAACCAAACTGTTACATCGTCACTTTTCACTCACCGAACATTTCACTCAGATCGACATCATCATCTGACGCACGTTTCTTTGACTTCGAGGACTTCATGTTCTCAGTGTCTGTTTTCGTCCCGGTGCTCTTGTTGTCATCAGGACCAACGGACGACGACGCCAGGGGCTGTGACGATTCAGGCATCTGCGCCATTTGTTTCGGCACCTGTGGCACAGGCGGTTTCAGAACAACTCCGGATGCTTTCGCCTTTGCGGCGGCGGCATCGCGGGCGGTCTTGACGAGTCGGCCTTCGGCCTCACGGATTTGTGTCACCATTTCGCCGATATTGTTCCAGCGGTCATCCGGATTGGCCTGCAGCCCTTTCATAATGGCATCGGAGATCTGCCGGTCGACCGACGGTATCAGCGAACTCAGCGATACCGGGGGCTTGTTGATGTGCTGCAATACGGCATCAATCGTGAGAGCCGCGTCCCATGGGAACCGCTTCGTGTACATTTCGAAACACGTCACCGCGTACGAGAAGACGTCGAGGCGATGATCTGTCGTCTGGCGTTTGATCAGCTCCGGAGCCATATAGCTGGCCGTGCCAGTGCGGTTGCCGGGTTTGCAGAAGTCTTTCGTATTCGGGACGACCAGACCAAAGTCGATCATTCTGGCCGACTTGTCATCCGCAATCATCACGTTGCGGGGACAGACATCGCGGTGAATCCAGTTCTGCTGATGGAAATAGCTGAGTGCTTCACCGATCTGGATCATGTAACGCAGTCGATACCGCTTCATTTCCTCATTCTGCAGGTCGACCAGCAGCGCCAAACCGACCCCTTCAACAAAATCCATGACCAGAAACATTTCATCTTCCTGAGTCCATCCGAATTCGTGCGTCTTGACGATATTCGGATGGTTCAGCGAAACGGCCACTTCGCCTTCCGACGGCTTGTTCAGGCCCTGAAACCGGGATTCAAAGCGGGCCGTCTTTTCTTTGTCAAGTACCTTCAGAGCGACGGATTTGCCGGACTGGAGGTCTGTCGCCCGCCAGACCTTTGACATACTTCCCTGCCCGACCCGCCCAATCAGATTGAACCGTTTTGAGATATCTGTTTTCTCGTGCTGCGGCTTCCTCTTTCCGAACAGTTTTTCGAGCATAGGGCGGATCTCGGACAACTCGTAGAGCGGTTCCAGATTGGGTGCAGCGGAACTCGTGAGAGTTCCGATCTGAAGTCTCACGACTTCAGCTGCAATTTCGCAACTTCAGTGTCCTCGGATCAATCAACAAACGCAAATTCATTCGAGTTGAAAAGTACCAGGCATAGCGAAGCCCAGGCCAGTTCGTCCCGGGATTCCCCGGAGAACCGGTCTTTCTGCTGCTTAATGTGACTCGAGGCCATCAATACTTCGTCTGCGGTCGGACTCCTTTTCAAAATGGCTCGCCAGGTCGCGCTGATCTTTTCAGCCCCACCGGCGGAATCAGGCAGCATCAGTTTCGCGGCCAGAGTTTCTGCACGGTGATGAACGAATTCATTGTTGAGCAGTGTCAATGCCTGCGGAGCCACGATCGTGACATCCCGCTGACCGCATGGAAGGGTTGTGTCGCACAGATCGAACGCCGTCATCATCGGAGTCAGCAGACTGCGCTGCGTGAACATATACAGACTACGGCGATGCTGGTCTGCTTCAGGTGAGGCCGTCCAGGCCGCCGCTTTTCGAGACAAACCCTCGAGAGCGTCTGCGCTGATTGTGGGATAAAAACTGGGACCACCGAGGTGGAGATCCAGTTCGCCGGTCGCATGCAACAGCGCGTCCCGCAACGATTCTGCATCCAGTCGCCGCCGGTGAGCTCGCCACAACCAGCGGTTCGCCGAGTCCTTCTGAGCCTGCTCATCCTGGCGCGGATGCAGTGACGCCTGCTGCCACGTCGAGGACGTGAGAATCAGGCGGTGGATATGCTTCAGGCTCCAGTTGCTGCGAATGAGTTCGTTCGCGAGCCAGTCAAGCAAATCCGGATGCGTCGGCCTGTCGCCTGTGAAGCCAAAGTTGTTGGAAGACCGGACTAGGCCCTCGCCGAAATGATGCTGCCACAGACGATTCACGATGACTCGTGCAGTCAGCGGATTGCGTGGGCTGGCGATCCAGTCGGCAAGCTGCAGACGAAGTCCGTTCGTTCGTGCGTCTGGTGCAGAGGGGGCGAATTCTAAGAACTCGCTCGGCACGCAGGACATCGTTCCGGCCGATACGGACTGCAGCGGATGAGCCCGCTCGCCGTTCTTGAGTGCATGCAGCAGAGCCGGCGACTTCGTAATGTCCGTCCAGCCCAGCACATCCGGGAAACCCAATTCGTCCTTCGACGGGCCTCCGATCAGTTCGCGGTCCCGAGCTCCGATCGGACCCGGCCAGAACGTCGCTGCCATGCGGTAATAGTCGACCTGTGGAATCGGATCAAACTTGTGATCATGGCATCTGGCGCACTTCGTCGTCATCCCCAGGAACGCAGTGGACGTCGCGTGGACAAGGTCTTCCAGACGCTCGTATTGATAATCTTCCGGATCGTTTGGCTCATCGTTCCATGTTCCAAGCCGCAGAAATCCGGTGGCGATCACGGACTGTTCCGAGCGGTTCGGAATCTCATCGCCGGCAAGTTGTTCCCGGATGAATTGGTCATACGGCATATCACTGTTGAACGCGTTGACGACCCAGTCGCGATACTTCCAGGCAAACGGTTTCGTCTGGTCGCGTTCGTACCCGCTGGTTTCTGCGAAGCGGGCGACATCCAGCCAGTGCCGAGCCCATCGCTCACCGAATTGCGGCGATGCCAGCAGCTTATCCACTAGATCGGGGTAGGCTGACGGAGCCTGATCCTGAGCCAGCATCAAGGCGGCATCAGGCGATGGCGGCAGACCTGTGACGGTCCAGCAGAGCCGACGAACTATCGTCTGCGGGTCCGCTTGCTGAGCAGCCGTCAGACCGTGCTCACGGAGCCTGGCTGTAATGAATGCATCGATCGGATTTGCATCCGACTGCAGTCCGGGAACCATGCGCGGGACGACGACTTCCAAAGGCTGCAAGGACCACCAGTCCCGACCGCCGCGAACGTCCGTCGTGCGTTCGTAAATGTCGAGCTGCCTGTTGGCGGGAAATTCAGCACCGGCATCAATCCAGCGGCGAAGTCTATTGATTTCCTCATCGGGCAGTCGACGCGACTCTCCGTGATGCGGGGGAGGCATTTCTCCGGCGATCACACGCTGAATCAGCATGCTTTCCGCGGCAGATCCGGGTTTGACAACGGCACCGCTGTCACCGCCCTTGAGCATGTTCGCTGCGGACACGAACGACAATCCGCCCGATGGTTCGACCGCCTTGTGGCACTCCAGACATCGCCGGATCAGCAAGGGAGCAACTTCCGCTTCAAAACTCGGCAAGTCCTGTGCAAATGCAGCCGCTTGCAGGACCATGCTGAATGCCACCAGCATTGCGGCGGCGATCGGCGCACGACCGGATGGCTCCGCGGCGTGCTCCCGGAAATGCAGTAGACTCCGCCTTTGAGAGCCGTATCGCCACGCCGTCATCAGAATTCCCTCACGCGATCAATTCACGCTGGCGGGTGATCATCTCTCCGCCAGCCTCTGCAGCATTATTCCCGGCAGAGCGAGGCGCTGCAATGCGAGGCAGGCGTTCCGATTGACGAACTGGTACTTTGACTCCGCACAACCAACTGAACTGGATGCTTTCAGATCGACTGCACCTCGACGGCAATTGCCGAGCAGGCTTCTGTTTCCGAAGGGTCGGATGCTTTCGATCTGAGATCGACGGATGTAATCAGCGGAAGGCCCGACGAAGAACGCGACTCCAGTGCTGGTTCTGGTTCCTGTTTCAGCCGTTCCGGCAGCATCAGCGGCAACCGGACCACGAACAGACTGCCTTTTCCGAACTCACTGCGAAGAGTGACGTCGCCTCCCAGCAGGCGCGCAAGTTCGCGGACGATGGACAGGCCCAGACCTGTGCCTTCGTATTCCCGCCTGACAAGTTCACGGTCCCCGGGAAGCGTTGATCCCTGGCGAAACTTCTCGAAGATGTGTTCCTGTTCCTGCAGCGGAATCCCGATGCCTGTGTCTTCGATGCTGAACTCCACGAAGTGGTCGTCGACCTGTCGGGAGGAGACCCGGACGCGACCGCCTTCAGGCGTGAACTTCACGGCATTTGAAAGCAGGTTGGTCAGAATCTGTGTGATCTTGCTGCGATCCTGGACCAGTCTCTGCAGCGGCGCTGGAGGCTGCTCAATCCGGAGGTCAATATTCTTGCGGTCCGCCAGAGGCATGATCTGCTGGACCTGAGCCTCCAGAATCTCCGGCAACTGCAGCTCTGCCGGATGCAGTTCCATCTTACCGCTTTCGATCTTCGCAAGATCGAGGAGGTCATTGATCTGCACCATCAGAGACTGGCCGGACGTCTGAATATTGCTGACATACCTCTTCTGCCGGTCATCGAGATTCGCCGCGCTCTGCAGTATGTCACTGAAGCCGAGAATGCTGTTGAGCGGAGTCCGCAGTTCATGGCTGATTGTGGCCAGGAAGTCGTCCTTGATTTTGTTATTGTTGAACAACTCCATATTGGCCTGAGCGAGCTGATCGACCTTTCCGTCCAGACTGTCATTCACGGACCTCAGTTCATCATTGACGGTCATCATGTGACGCAGCATGCGATTGAACGCGTGGCTGAGTTCCTCAAACTCGTCGCCTGTGCTGATGTCGGCACGCAGGTTCAGGTTACCGCGCGCAATCTGGTCGCTGACGTCCTTCAGGTGCAGCACCGGCTTCACAATGATGTAGCGCACGATCGCATAGGCGGCCATCATCGCGAGAAACGAAGTGACGATCCCCGTGGCCAGCAAGACGGCCCGGTTTCGATTCAGCTGGGTGTCGACGGACTCCAGCGAAACGTCAATCTGCATGATGCTCATCAAATGCTGTCGCGGCTGCCTGGCGGACTCGTCTGCAGTCCCGTTCACGTTCACTGATACAGCAGGATCTGTCGCTGCCGGGACAGACGGCGACGCTTCCGGAGCCTGAGCGAACGCCGCAGCAACATCAGCAGCGCTGAAATTTGCCGCGCTGAGTACCGATCCGTCTGCCGTATGGCACTTGCGGCACGCGGTCTCCACGCGGACTGCGGCGAAGTACAGGAGCCTTCGGGGCTTATCTTCTTCCTCCAGGATCTCGAAATACTCGTCGTCCGACTCTTCGTCGTCGAGGAATAACTGTCGAGCCTCAAAACCAGCATTGCTTTCCGGAAGTTCATCGTCAGCGGATGTGAGTTTCCAGACAGGTTGTTCCGAGGCGGCATCCATTTCATTCAGCGCCCGGTCAAATTCGTCCGACTGCCGGTCAACGATCGCCAATTCTCCGGGCAGTGCTTTCGGGACGTCGGTCGCCGGTGCGACAGTTGAGTCATCCGCATCCGCAGTCGCCGATGAAGCCGCTTGAGGATGAATAAACCGGTCAATGTGCCGTGACCGCAGTACGAGAGCCACCATCATCCGGGCTGCTGTGACCTGTTGTGTCTCCACCAGACGCCGGGTCCGGGATGCGTACAGCCAGAAACTCGCCGTGATCAGAAACAGCAGCGCGAACCCGAACAGGAAGCGGCACTTCCTTTCCAGGCTCGTCTCGCCGATCAGTTTCTTGAGCGCACGATAGGAAATCACGGAGTCGCCCCCGGGCAGCGGAAACCAGAACTGACGGACGGATCATCTCACATGCCGACCGGAACGCAACGGGTTGCCGGACGTGTCGACAATCCGGCAGCAGTTTGCGAGGAATCCGCGGCTCGAGGAACGGGAAGCGTTCGTCCGCTTGAATCTCTGGTTCGACGACTGGTATCCTTCCGCCCGACCAGGAGAATTTCAGGTTCGGGCGAACATGGCTTCCTCAGCCACTCACGTTGTCCTGAGTTCCGTGAATGCAGCTGCCTTGCGCAAGTGGCGAAATCGGCAGACGCGCCAGCTTGAGGGGCTGGTGGGGTTAAACCCGTGCAGGTTCAAGTCCTGTCTTGCGCATTTCCTCAGCTGAGGCTGTGGTCTTCGGATCACAGCCTCTTTTTTTGCATTGCTTCCGGGGACCGGGATTCAAGGGGCAATCGTGGGTGCGACTGTGAAACTCCTCTGCAGAACTTGCCTGGGATTGGCTGCGCTGCTGTGGCTCTGTCCTCAACCTGCCATTGCTGACGAAAACGAGCCCGATCAAACGCCCGGTCGGAAGAATGTAGCCATCATGCTCCGCGTGATAAGCCCTGTTGACGAAAACGAGCCTGACCAACTGCCCGGTCTGAAGTGCGTGTTCAGCAGCGAACAGAGCACCGTGGTGCGAGTTGAACGAGGCCTGAATGTTGACTGGTCCGAAGGATCTCCGGACGGACGACTGCACGGCGCGGCCACGGCCGAATGGACTGGCAACGTGTTGATTCGGCAGCCGGGGAAACACAGCTTTCACGCCGCGATCACGGGTGCTGCGAGCTTGAGTATTGACGGTGCTGAGATACTGAGTGCATCGGGTGACGACATCTTTCATTCTGCATCGCCTGTGGCCCTGTCAGCCGGCGATCATGTGATCAAAGTCAGTCTGCAGCCATTGAAGTCGACAATCTCAGACCGCAGCCAGACAGACATGAAGCTGCAGTTATTCTGGTCATCTCCGGAATTCACGCTGGAGCCGATCCCCGCTGAAGTACTGACCCATAGCCCGGTGGATGATGCCGTGCAGCTCGCAGAACAAGGCCGGTTCCTTGCAGATGCTCTGCGATGTTCGGCCTGCCATGCCGGGCTGGATGAATTGCCATCGCTGAGAGCTCCCGATCTGACTCGGGGCGGTGCCGGGCTCACCGTTTCTTCCATTGTCGCTCGACTGACGAACAGCAGCACCGGAAAGAACCAAAGCATGATGCCGGAGTTCGGGTTCTCGTCGGACGCTTCCCGCGACATTGCCGCATTCATGCTTGATGCGACCGCGAAAGATGCAGGTGTTTCGGGTGCCCTCATCACCTACAAACCGGAAGATGCCGATGCTGGTGAGAAACTGCTGACAACGACCGGATGTGTGGCGTGCCACACGGTGACTCAGATTCCTGATGGACTTGATCCTGCCGCGAGCCCTTATCATGGGCCAGATTTGACAAGCGTCCGGGAGCGGCGATCGGGACAGTGGCTGATGGCGTGGATGAAGTCCCCGGAGACACTGAATGCCGATCACAGGATGCCCGTGTTTGATTTGAGCGACGACGAACGTCGGCAAATTGCTGCGGCTCTGCTCCGGTCGAGCGAGGGCAGAGCCCCTGCAGCAGTGATCACAGATGAGAATCCGCCGGCGAACAGAGCGTCCATTGACCGCGGACGCGAGTTGGTTATGGCAGCGAACTGTGCAGGCTGCCACCGGATTCGGGGGATCGAATCCGTTCCGGCGCATCGCCCGCGACCGAATGCTGATGCGGATCTGAACGGCGCAAAGAGCTGTCTGGCTCAAGAGTCCGTCCTGCGTCCTTCGGAAGGCAGGAACCGTCAGCCGCGGTTTTCGCTCAGCGACCTGCAGCGGACTGAACTTTCGGCATGGTTGAAGTCAATCCCGAACAATCTGCGAACCGCGACCGGGGCCGCTCGCGGCGAACTGCTGCTGCATCGGAACGGATGTCTGGCGTGTCACGACCGCGATCAGCACCGGGGACTATCATCAGTCGCGTCGTCAATTGAAGCCGTGCGTGATGATCTGCACGGTCAGAGCCAGTTGTTGATTCCTCCTCCACTGACGGCTGTCGGAGACAAACTGCGGGAGGAGTATCTGATCGAGGCTGTGGCCGGGGAACAAAAGGCCCGCCGCCTGCCGTGGCTGCTGGTACGGATGCCGAAATACCGGATGTCCG
>JANNGQ010000148.1:0-6023 GCA_031403975.1 Planctomycetota bacterium | reverse complement strand
CGACTTCCGTCGGTCCTGCAGAACAAGAACCCCGGAAACGTCTGGCGCCGCGTAAACGGCGAATGGACAACGGCGGATGTGGTCTAGTTCGACTGTCCCAAGTTCTCCTTGACGACCCCATCCAGCACGGGGACTGTCGGTTTTATCGTGGGGCAGGTATCCAGCCTGCCTTGTCGGTTCAAAAACACATGCGTTTTTTCAAGGCCAGGCAGGCTGGAAGCCTGCCCCCACAAGGAATCGTGACTAAACCGACAGTCCCCGAGGCCGTGGGGGTCGAATGTGGGACAGTTGAACTGGTGCTCCGTGGCGAATTCGTCCGGGCCAGCCGGGACAGTGATACCCTCGAGCATTCCTGCACTTCCCGCCGAAGACAGCCTCATCCCCTGACGATCGTGGCTGTCGTTTCTCGGCATCGGGCCGGCTCTGAGATTCCGCTCAGATTTCCCGGTTTGTCCGCAACTTCAGCCCACCCGGTTCTGTACAGACTGGTTGACCGGGCCTGATTGCAGGTCTAAAGTGGGGAATTCAGAGTTCGACGCGAAATCATGAAGTGGCGGAATAATGGCAGGTACTCAAGAACCCGGATCCGATAAGAATCCTGGCAGCCCCGGAAAACCCGGTCGATCGCCCCGCAAGGAACGAGGCCAGTCGAACAACGGCTTCTGGTATCTGCTGGTGATCGGAATTCTGGCGGCTGTCTTTTTCTCAGTCGCAGTCCGCGGTCGCAGCGGTGACAAAATTGACTACAGCGACTTCATGCATCGCCTGACTGCGAACACCCTGAACAAAGATGAGATGTTTGAGGTTGTGGTTTCGCCGTCAGTGATCACCTGGCAGGATGCATCTCGCGCAGACATGTTGAAGGGGACCAGAAGCAGCTACAAAAAATTCTATGTACCCCTCATCGGACTCGACGAGCGAAAGGAGTTGTTCGCACTTCTGAAGGAGAAGCAGATCAAATTCGGACTGGCCGAAATGCCGTCTGAATGGACGGCCATGATCCCCATGCTGATCTTCACGGCGTTGCTGATCGGAGCCTCCTTTTTTGTGTTGAAACGGATTGGCGGCGCCGGATCGGCGATGTCCTTCGGCCGCAGTCGGGGCCGGCTGTATGCTCAGGAAGATGTCAACGTGACCTTTAATGACGTCGCGGGAATTGATGAAGCTGTTGAAGAACTGAAGGAGGTCGTTGAGTTCCTCAAGACGCCGGCAAAGTACCAGGCTCTGGGCGGACGCATACCGCGAGGCGTCCTGCTGGTGGGGCCTCCCGGAACCGGCAAGACAATGCTGGCTAAAGCCGTGGCCGGAGAAGCCGGTGTTCCATTCTTCGGACTGTCGGGTTCGGATTTTGTGGAAATGTATGTCGGCGTCGGCGCGGCTCGTGTGCGCGATATGTTCCAGCAGGCTCTGCAGCGGGCTCCCGCCATTATCTTTATTGACGAACTTGACGCGCTCGGAAAGGTACGTGGCAGCGGGGCTCCCGGCGGACACGACGAACGCGAACAGACCTTGAATGCCCTGTTGGTCGAGATGGACGGATTCAGCACCGACCACAGCGTGATTGTGATGGGCGCGACGAACCGGCCGGAAACGCTCGATCCGGCGCTGATGCGTCCCGGCCGATTTGACCGTCATGTGCTGGTCGACCGCCCGGACATCAAAGGACGTGAAGCGATCCTCAACGTCCACTCCAAGCGCGTCAAGATGTCCGACGACGTGGACCTGAGGCGACTCGCCAAGCTGACTCCGGGCTTCGTCGGGGCGGATCTTGCCAATCTCGTGAATGAAGCAGCTCTGCTGTCGGCACGTCGAGAAGACAAACGCGTCACGATGAGATCATTCGAAGATGGAATTGAACGAGTCATGGCGGGGCTGGAAAAGACATCCCGCATCATTGTGGAAGTGGTCAAGAAACGAGTCGCCTGCCACGAATCCGGTCATGCCCTTGTGGCGGCGAGTCTTCCGCACACCGATCCCGTTCACAAGATTTCCATCATCCCGCGCGGAATGGGAGCACTGGGTTACATGCTGCAGCTTCCCGAGGACGACCGTGAGCTGCTGACTCAATCGGAACTGCAGAGCCGACTGGCAGTGCTGCTGGGCGGGATTTCGGCCGAACAGATCATCTATAATGAAACGTCCACCGGCGCTCAGAACGACTTGCAGAGAGCGACGGATCTGGCTCGCCGCATGGTCACAGAATTCGGGATGAGCCCCCGAATGGGCCGCATGTATTACAGTGAAGCGCAGCGATCACCATTCCTCACCGGCGGCGGCGCGATCGTGACGGAGTCGATCCATGCCGAGGCAACGCTGAGGGAAATCGACATTGAAGTGAAGCGACTCGTCGATGAAGCCTATCGCACGGCAATGGAGACGCTGACATCTCAGCGTGAAACTCTTGTACAGCTGACGTCCGATCTGATCGAAAAAGAAACGATGACGGCTGAGCAGATGCACAAGATCATCGACGAAAACCGCAAAGGCCCGAAACTTATGGCCGGCGCGGCCATTCTGGCGACTGAACCGGCAACCGAAGCGCGGCCGCTGACGGAAATCGGCGACGCGGAAACTCGCCCGCTGATCGTTCGCGACGCAGCGGAGGGCTGAGGAATCCGGGAAAACATACCGGGAGAGAAGCCCGGCTTTTTCAAAAAAGCCGGGCTTCTCAGCGTTCGCCAGAATGTGGGAACCCCACACTCTGGCGAGTGTGGCTACGTCGCAAGACAAGATAGTTGGAACACTAGCTGCACCGGTGCCCTTCGCACACGAGCGATTTCAGCATTGCATGAAAGAACCCCGATGAGCCAGAAATTCCGCATCACCGTTTTCGCTGTTCTGACTCTTTCGACCACGACCGCAATTGCTCAGAGCGATTTCCCGTCGTTCGGGCACATCACGATCGATCCCGAGATCGGAAAGGTGTGTTATGCCGTTACGCTGGCCGATGTTGACGGAGATGGTGATCAGGACATCGTGGCACTCTCCGAAAGTCGAGTCCTGTGGTACGACCAGCCGATGTGGACTCCGCATGTGATTCTGAAGGACCAGACGCCTCCGGATAACGTAACCATCGCGCCGCACGACATTGATGGCGACGGCAAAGTGGACTTCGCGATCGGAGCCGGCTGGACGAAGACAGGAACTCTGCACTGGATTCGTCGCACGAATGATCCGAATGCGTTGTGGCAGGTCGCCGCGATCGGCGAAGAAACAAACGTGCATCGCATGCGCTGGGCGGATGTGCTGTGCACGGGAAAACCACAACTGGTGATCTCCCCGCTGAATGCAAGCATCGGCAACGGAGTCCGTCTGACCGCATTTGAGATCCCTGCGAATCCTGCGACAGAGCGGTGGCCGGGAACTGTGCTCAACGGAGAGCTGAACCGAATGCACAACCATTGGCATACGGACTTCGACGGTAACGGTACGGTCGACACAATCACTGCCAGTCGCGAAGGCGTGTCATTGGTGGGCCGAACTGCCACTGGCTGGGATCTGATTCGGCTGGGGGACGGCATGACGGGAGCAGCCGATCCGAACATGAACGGTGCCGGTGAAGTGAAAACCGGGACTCTGAAGAACGGCCAGAGGTTTATCACTTCTGTCGAACCGATGCATGGCGATCATCTGGTCGTATATCTTGAACCGGCCAATGATGGCGACATGTGGACTCGGAACATTATCGACCAGGGGTTTCAGCGAGGTCATGCCCTCTGGACGGCAGACTTTGACGGCGACGGATCGGACGACATCGCGTTCGGCCACAGTGACACTCCGGCAAAGTTCGGAGTGAGCGTCTATCACGCGACCGACGTGTCCGGCACGAAGTGGGCTAAGCACGTCATCGACGAAGGTGGCATGGCGACCGAGGACCTGATCGTCGCAGATTTCACCGGTGACGGACGACCTGACATTGCCGCCGGCGGCAGAGCGACTCACAATGTCAAGCTGTATGTGAACGGAAAGCCGTAGCAGCGTCGTGTGGTAATGCAGCGAGCGATAAAGGAACGAGCTGTGATGGAGCAGATTCACGTCCCTTCTCTCCCCGGGGATTGTCGGTTCAGTCGCGATTCTTTGTGGGGCAGGCTTCCAGCCTGCCTGGATTGGAAAAAACGCAGTGTTTGTGAATCGACGATGCAGGCCGGAAGCCTGCCCCACGATAAAACCGATTGTCTCCCTGGCAGCGGGAGCGGCAATCGTTGCGGCAGTACTTTGAGTCACCGACGCCGAATTGACGTGCGGTTGAGAGGATGGTCGCTGTGCCCACTGCTTGCTTGTATGTTACTCGCAACAACCGCATTCGCGCAGCCGCCATCGGCAGGATCTCGCGAGCCCGACGAGCAGCCGCCCCGGGAATTGAAACCTCTCGACATCGAAATCCTGATTCAGTCCCAGCCGGTTTATCGCGTCAAGGCTCAGGAATGGGGCCGCGCATTTCAGGAGATCGGCCGTTCGCCGAGGTTTCGCGAACCAAAAGCAGGCGATGCGCCAGTCGTTGAAGATGTCGACCGCGGCGGACGTGTGACGGTTCATGTTGTCGGTGGAATGGCGGTGGACGGAGCGATTCACATTCTCGATCAGAAGTTCACCATCGCAGACCTCAAACCGCTGGCCGCGCTGCTCGATGAACTGGCTCTGTACGGAGCTGCCGGACCTCCCAGGACGAATCCGAAGTGGGGGCTGACCGACGATCAGTTTCTCGAAGTCACCACACTGCTGATGGAACCGGTCACGGCTCCCGTCACACTGCAGTCGCCAGTGGTCACAGTCGAGTCCCTGAGTCTGCCGGAAGGTTTGCGGATAAAGTTCAGCGATGCTGCCCTGCAATCGGCCCTGGCACGAAAGCCTGAAGCGTCGCCTGAAACAATGGATCTGACGGGCATCAGTAAGGGCACCGCGATGGCAATCGTGCTGGCTCAGTACGGTCTGGGTTTTCGCCCACTGCATTCGGGTCTGCATCGTTACGATATTGAGATCGACAGCGGAGACGAATCGAGCAATCTCTGGCCCGCCGGCTGGAAGACTCAGGAATCTGCGGCTGTGGTCCTGCCGGCCTGGCTGAAGTCGATTCCGTTTGAACTGGAGGAAGTTGAAATCAGCGCACTGGCAGCAGCGGTGGCCGCCAAACTGGAGATCCCCGTGTTTCAGTCATCTCATGCGCTCGCTGCGGAAGGACGGGATCTGAATGTGCTTACTTACTCCAGAAAGAAGGATCGTGTGTCTCCGTCGCGACTGCTCATGGCTGTCGGAGACAAGCTGCAGCTTGGGTTTGATCTTCGTGTTGACGAAGCAGGCCAGTTGTTTCTTTGGGCAACCACCAGAACGCAGTCACTGGCTTTCAAACAGCGATTCGCACACGTAAAGCAGACGAAATCGCCATAGCCCGGGACTTTCGGAGATCACGACTCCGTCACATTCCGCGGTCCGCTTTGTGACGGATGTCGTCTTTCCATATCAGGACGAAGGAACGAGCGGCATCTCCTCATGATTCTCGATGGAGGTGTTGATCCGTAGAATGGGCATTCCTGCCCGTCGTCTACTGTTGTCACGCCGCTCCGTCGGCGGGAATCCCTCTTTTTGCCCCGATACTCCATCGCGGGAATTACGTAGCTTCGGTCCAACTGCCCGGAGCAATCCCAGCCGACGGAGCGGCTGGCCAAGTGCGTTTGCAAGTGTATCGAATCAGCGGGGTGTGAGTCCCCGTCAGGAGGTTAGAGTTTGATTCTGTAGCCGACCGAAACTGCGTCACCGTGAGGCGGGGTGGAGAGCATCGGAAGGCGAACGGGCGGTCCGAAACGCGAGTGAACTCGATTCGGCCTGTCGTCGTGGCGAGCCTGCGACTGAATGGCGAAGCCGAAGTGCCATACAGAGTACGGAAGTACCGGTCGAGGCGTGAAACCCTCGATCCGTGGTCAGACCGGAGCATAAAACACAAACTCGTGATGCTCCGGGCGACGGGGGGTGGTTGGAGTCGGAACGTCCGGAAGATTCGATCCATGAAGCAAAGAGACCTGCCCGAC
>JANNGQ010000147.1:0-2131 GCA_031403975.1 Planctomycetota bacterium | reverse complement strand
GCAGCGTATGCCACCACCAAGGCTGGTGTGATCAACCTGACGCGCTACCTCGCCACCTATTGGGCAGGTCGATCCGGAAACACTTCAGGTACTGCGCCGGACCGAGCAGGCGCTGCTGCCGGAACGAGGCGTGATGCTCGGCAACTTCGGTGCGGCGGCAATTTCGCCCGGCGAATCATGGGTCACGGACGCCGAGTTCCTCGTCAGCGCAACGCCTCATCCGAAAGGAGCCGATGGCACGGTCTGGCTGGGGCGAGTCAAGTGGTCGATGCCGAATCAGACAGCGGTCAGCCGCGAATGGCGTGGACTTAACGCCAGCCGAAAGCGCTAGCTTCGGGATTTTGGCCGGGAAACGCCGGTGATTTCCGGCCCCGTCCCGGCGCGCCGGGATCGGCTGACTTCAGTCTTAAGGACCGGCTAAGAAATAACTGTCGCCTTCCGGACGTGGAGCACGTTTTTAACGTGCTCGGCACGACGGCATCGTGCCCCACTTATTCCTGTCCCAGTCTTAAGCGCCCCTTGCATCATCCGTCGGTTTCAATGACAGCATGTTGCGATTGCCCAACGATCGCGATGACCATTGACTGGGTGTCATCAACGATTCCGAAACTTCACAGACTGTCGCACCGATTGCAACCAGTAAGTCCTGCGGGAGCGGCCCACGACGGAACAATTCGATGTTATCTGAAACCTGCGAGACAGTTTCAACGCCGACGATTACGCAAGTCACACCATTCTGAGTCAGCATGAATCGCACGGCAAGTTCACCCAGAGTCATTCCGGCCTGAGTCGCCAGTGCGGTGAGTCTCCGCCGAACGGGAATGATGCCGCTGAGTCCTGCGGGAATCTGTTCCTCATTCATCACCAGTAGTCCCTGAAGGTAGACACTGCGAACGAAGACCGCGATTCCGAGTGACTGTGAGTATTCGAAGACGCCGCTCTCACGGTGCCGCCTGTCGACAACATTTGCGGGAAGCTGCAGTGCTGAAACTCGACCGCCGACGACGAAGGCAGTGGCCGGACCGGGATTGTTGTCACAGGAAACACCGCAGTACTTCAGCAGGCCACGCTGTCCGAGCGATTCGAGCGTTGCCAGGAAGACCGCGTCGGCCTCCCGATGGAACAAGACCAGCGGAAGGCAATCGAGTTGCAGGCGCAGTCTTGATGCCTCGACAGATCGTTCTACGGCCTTCGCGGCGGCCGAGGCATCCGAGGATTCCTCGGCCGTCAGCGGCAGCACTTTTGTGACGACAGTGACATGGTCAGCGATCCGTAATTCATGCAGCGCACGGCCGAGGACTTCTTCGCTGGTTCCGTATGCGGCCGCAGTATCGAAACAGTTGACCCCACCCTCGAATGCCGTCGCAAGAATGCGAACCACATCCGGATAACTCGGCTGTCCCGTCTGATTGGCAACTCCATAAGGCATCCCGAACTGTGCTGTGCCGAGCATCAGTCGCGAGAGCTGAAGTCCATTCCATGTCGACGTCTGCATTTGATCTGCCAGCGCGATCAGCCTTCCGGAGTCGGCGGCTGTTTGCCGTACTTGGCTACGTACTGTGCCGCGAATTTTTCCTGAAGTTCCGGATGGCATTTGAAGCACTGGGAATCCGGACGGTCGTGCTCTTTGCACCAGTCGCCCTTCTTCTGGAATTCAGCGGCGAGCTTGCTGTCACATAGACCACAGGATTCTTCCGGAACGCCGTGCTCATTGCACCACCAGCCGCTGTGGTCGTCCACAACCTTGACGTCGCTGTGTTCGTGGCCGTCACCGTCCTTATGCGTTTCCGTGGCGGCCGTTTCGACTGTCGTCGACGCGCCTTCGCCACAGCCACTCGCAGTGAATGTGAATACGGTGAGGCCGGACATCAGCAATGCGAATTTCAAGGATTTCATACAGATCACCTTTCAGGAGGACAGAGTCGCGCCGTCAGAAGTTGACGTCGCGGGCGCAATCAATGAGGCATGGTCGTCCGAAGACGTGGCAGTCCGTTCAAACGCAGAACTGAACACCATGTACAGAACTCTGAGCACCAGCAACGACATGATCATAGCACCAATCACGCCGCCGATGACAACGGTCGCGAGCGGTCGCTGGACTTCGGCCCCGACACCGTTACTGAACGCCATG
>JANNGQ010000146.1:0-2979 GCA_031403975.1 Planctomycetota bacterium | reverse complement strand
CCGAACTCGTGCAGGAACACCAGTGGACTCGTGGCGTGGTCAACACTGGATGTGCAATAGTCGAGGCAGATACTTCCCCCGCCAAAGCGAGACGTATTGACGAGCACGACAATCGTATCGTATGGCACCTGAGCCGCCATGCGGTGCATCGCGTGGTTGTCTTCCAGCAACAGATAGCGATCAGTTTCGAAGATGTTAAAGGTGGAGTTCAGGACGGTTGAACGGAAAGTCCCCTGACGAGGTTCATCGGTACCCCGTTCGGCGGACGGACGAAAGACGCCACGGATGTTGAAACGGTCTTTCAGGTCTTTGTAAGGAACCTGCGAAAACATGAATTCTGTCATGCGCTGCGCGTCCGCCCTGAATTTTTCTGACTCATCAGACGTGTAGCCTTCGGCAAGAAAGACCACGTCCACTCGTTCAGCCGGAGGACCCGTATTCTGAAGGTCAAACGTCAGATCCTGTAGCGATATCGTCTCGCTCCGGATGTGATAATCGGCCGGATTGATGGTCGTTTCATAGGCTGGAACCGGGTCGTGCTGCAAATCTCGACGTTCAATTGAGATACGGATCGGCTGCTTTGGGAAAGGACACCGCACGACTGATTCGAAGACGCGTTTGGTTCCTTTTCGAGCAGGCTCGGTCGTCGCATACTCGGCGTACATGGTGTCGAATCCCTTTGAGCAGATCAGCCGACCGGTTTCAGCATCTAAGACGCGCAACTGAAATCGACCGTAGCCGAACGTGGAAATCAACCCTTCAGGGTTTTCCGGCCACGAAGGTTCCTCAAAGATCTCGTGAAGTGTCCAGGCAACTTCAGACGAGTTGCCGCATTGGAAAAACTCCAGCCTCAGTGCTTTGTCAATGAAGTAGTCGTCAAAGGCGACGGGAACAATGTCATTCGCGACGGGCTGTGCTGCAACCGACGACATCTGAGCGGCCATGCCGACGGCGAGCAGGAGCGCCGCATACAAACCCCCGGCAATTGACCTTTCTGACGACCGTTGAGACTGTGATTGCCGATTTGTCATGTCCGAATGTGTAACCCGAGATGCCGACGATTTCGACCGAACACGGGCCGAAATTCCTATGGATCGATGCCGATCAGGATAAGGAATTCGGGAGTATGGAACGGGACGTCAGATTTCCGCCTTCGGAGCTGGATGCAGCGATTACGTTCCGCGTGATGAGCCTCGGAGGCAACAACCAGAAGACAAATTCCCGCCGACGGAGCGGCCGGTCAACAGTAGGTGCCGGCCTGCGAAGCGGCACTGAGAACGAAACTGACCAGCAGAATCGCAGGCACCTCTCATCTCCCGGCGCCGGGATCGGCCACTTACTTCCCCCATCGGGACTGACGGGGCCAGGCGACTGCGGCTCGCCCGTCTCAGGCGGAGCGACCTTCCGTGGAGACTCGCGTGCCGATGCGTTCGCCGGCGATGACGCGGGCAATGTTGCCGATTTTCTTGTAGTTGAAGACGACAATGTCGATGTTGTGTTCCATGCAGTGGTGCATGGCCTGCGCATCCATGACCTGCAGATTCTGCTCCAGCACCTCGCGGAACGAGATGTCCGTGTAGCGGATCGCGTGCGGATTCTTCATCGGGTCTTCGGAATAAACTCCGTCGACTTTTGTGCCCTTCAGGACAACGTCTGCATCCAGTTCACGAGCCCGAAGAGCGGCGGCGGTGTCGGTGGTGACGAACGGGCTGCCGGTGCCGGCGGCCAGAATTACGACCCGGCCTTTTTCGAGGTGTCGCAGACACCGACGACGGATAAACGGCTCTGCGACGCCTTCCATCCGGATGGCGCTTTGCAGGCGAGTGGCGACTCCGACGCTTTCCAGTGCATCCTGAAGAGCCAGGCCGTTAATGACGGTGGCCAGCATTCCCATATAATGTGCCGTCGACGGAACGATCTGCTGGCTGATGTCGGCAAACTGCTTGCCTCGCAAGATATTGCCGCCACCGCAGACGATGGCCAGCTGCACTCCGTTTTTCACGACGTCCCGGATCTGTTCGGCAACCGAGGCCAGTTCAGCCATGCTGATGCCGGATTCGCCCTCACGGCAGAAGCTCTCGCCGCTGATCTTGAGAAGGACGCGTTTGTAGGCAGGGCGAAGACCGGTGACGGACATGGAACAATTCCTGAACATCGACCGGAGCCACGCCATGTTCGGAATCGGCATATGGGAGATGATTATCCTCGGCGTCATCGGCTTGATCGGCCTGGGAACCGTCGGCGGCATTATAGTCGCTGTCATGATTGCTTCGGCAAGCAGTCGCCGGCAGTGACCACGTTTGCAGAAATCCATGCTTGCCAGCCGCAACTGTTCGGCTCGTCCAGGGTTTAACGAACGGGCCGTGTTCAGCCTTGGGCACTGCTTTCTTCCAGTCGCCGCCTGCAATAGCGGCGGTGGTGCTTGTCAATCCGCCCTCTGGAGATTCATGGATGCGCACGAACCTCATCGCGAGCTGGCTTATTTCCGCACTCGTGGCAGTCCCTTCCTTTGCTGCCGATTGGCCGCAGTGGCGGGGGGCGAATCGCGACGCCAAGACGACCGGCTTCACGGCGCCGGCATCCTGGCCCAAGGAACTGACCAAAAAATGGACCGTCAGCGTGGGGGATGGAGCGGCCACGCCGGCGCTCGTGGGCGAGCGGCTGTATGTCTTCTCGCGCGAAGAAGGCGACGAGGTTTTGCGTTGTCTCGAGGCGGCGACGGGCAAAGAGGTGTGGAAGGCGAGCTATGAGGTGCAGGGCTCGACCGACCCCGGCAGATTCGTTGGGCCACGGAGCTCCCCGGCTGTTGCCGACGGCAAAGTCGTGACGCTCGGCGCGCGGGGGATTCTCTCGTGCTTCGAGGCAGACACGGGCAAGAAGCTGTGGAGCAAGGATGATTTCCGGGCCTGGCCTCAGTTCTTTGCTTCCTCATCGCCGATCATCGTGGATGGCGTGTGCATCGCACAACTCGGCGGGAAC
>JANNGQ010000145.1:0-4533 GCA_031403975.1 Planctomycetota bacterium | reverse complement strand
GCGCGTGCCAACTATCTGCGCAAACGGCTGAGTTCATCATCGCTGGGATAAGGCCGTTTGTTCATGTCATCAGTGTCATCAGTGTCTGATCTCATACTGACCAGCGGTCAGATATCCGCAGTGCTGCCTGCGTTGACTTCGGCGTCAGGAGTCGACGGGCATCACGACGACCGAACTGCCCAGGACCTATGTCGAAGGGCGCTCGCTGCGCCGCGAGGACTTCCGGAACTCGCACGCTGCGTTGTTCCGGGAGACAATGTGGTGATTGCTGTCGACCCGGAAACGCCGTTCCTTGTGGATTTACTGACCGTCGCTGTTGAGCACTTGCAGTCGGTTTCTGAGGGCGGAGTTTCGCTCACACTACTGTTGCCCGAAGATGAATCGGGCAATGCCTGGCGTTGGCTGACGGAACAGCTTCCGCTGCATCTGCAGCAGCAAATGACGATCGTGATGCACAATCCGGCGGACGCAGGCCAGATCAGTTATCTCGCCAGTTCCGCTGCCGGAGAACGCATCTATCTGCATCGACTGCTGACAGAAGCAGACGTGATTGTAACCGTCGGTATGTTGGCGTTTGACAGTCTGCTGGGTGTTCGCGGTACGACGAGCGTCCTGTTTCCTGCGTTTTCTGACGAGGCGACGCTGAGGAATTCACGAAATCAGGGACATTCCGAACTGACACACGAACAGCAGCGGCCATTTCGCGATCTTGTCGATGAGATCGGATGGCTGCTGGGAACCCAGTTCACCGTGCAGGTGATTCCGGGTGCCGGTCAGGCTGCAACGGAGATTATCGCAGGGTTGCCTGAAGATGTCTTCAGTTACGGAAGAGCAGTACTCAACGGGGCGTTCCGGATTCTGGTCGACGAGCCGGTTGATGGCGTCGTGCTGTCAATTCCCGGCGGAGCGGCATTCGGCTGGCGGCAGCTGGGGCATGCGCTCGAACAGGCAACCAACGTGATCAGGCAGGGTGGCCGGATTATCGTGGTTGCAGATCTTACCGATCCGGAAGGGCCGGCAGCGACGATGCTCCGCCGTTGTCAGGAGCCCGAGGATCTGCTCAGGCCGCTGCGGAAAGAACCGATTTCGGATGCCCGGGAAATTTCGCAGCTGATACAGGCTCTCCGCCGGGCTCGGGTCTACCTTCTGAGCCCGCTGCCGCCGGAGGTCGTTGAAGAACTGGGGATGATCCCGATTGCGGATTCGGCAGAACTACAACGCCTTGTTGCTGCCATGGAAAAGCCGCTCGTGATTCGGAATGCAAACTATGCCTGGTGTGAAGTCGGTGAGAAAGTCCAGGCATTCGGATAGAGGATCACTCCATGAATCCACTCAAAGAACTTCACGAACTCGTCAGCCTGTTTCCGGAACTCGATGGTAGGCTGCTCTATCTGAATGCTGAACATGTGGCGAAGGAAGCGACGCCGGAGCCATATCACCGGATGCTGGTCCACGAACATCATATGACGATCAGCATGGAAGCTTATCATGACTGCACCGTCGAAGTGGATGTCCTCGCGTCGCGGTTCGAGAACGGCGTGTACCTCCGAAAAATAGACCTGCGGAAGAGCGGTACGGAAGAGATCATTCAATTCGGACTTGTCCGGTTCAATCTCGGATTTGTGACAGAGCAGGTGCGGGCTGAGATTCTCGCCGAAAAGACCCCGTTGGGGCGAGTACTGATCCAGCACAACGTGTTGCGTCATGTGGATCTCGGAGCTGTAATCCGGTTCACCGCCGGTCCCGGCCTGGCGAAGTACCTTCAGATGGACGAAGGGCAGATCACTTACGGGCGAATGGCGACGATCTTCTGTAACGGCTCCCCGGCAATTGATCTGCTGGAAGTGGCCGCACCGCTGGAGTGAGACAGGATTCAGGCCGTTCTGCGAGCCATGGTCGAGTGACTGGAATCGTCTCACATGGTCGGTCGGATGTGCGCGATGAGCCTGCATCGGCCAGCAGCGTTGGAAATATGGTGGTTGCCGGGCACCGACACGCAGTTTCCGCGGCTGCGTTGAATTGCCCGAAGTGCGGGGCTGCGATACGCTCCCCCGGTTCTCGCGGTGGTGGTCGGCAGAAAGCCCGGCTGACAGTGTCCTCCGGCGGTGACAGGAACCGCGGCAACGACAGAGATCGCGAAGCCTTTAATCCGCAGCAGTCAGGAATTCTGTTCGAATGAGTGAGCCCTCTGGAAACCCGTCTCCAAAGCCTCCGGAGAAAAAGCCGGCGGGCACACCGGGAGGTGAACCGCGTCGAATGAATTTCGGGTCCATGACGATGATCCTGCTCGTCGTGGCGGTCGTACTTGCGGTGATGGCCTGGAGAAGCTCGCCGTCAAACTACGGCACGACAGTCCCGTATTCATTCTTCATTCTGCAGCTGAAGGAGGGCCTTGTCGCATCGGTCACGTTCCACAGCGATATCCTCACGGGCAAATGGAAAGTTGTTCCGGCCGAAGCACCGGAAGGGTTTACCGGGAAGCTCGTCCTGGAATTCAATACTGTCCTTCCCCCGGAAATGGCGCGTGACGACGATCTGGTGCCGATGTTGAAGGAGAAGAACGCAAAGATCGAATCGACTCCGCTATCCGTCGTCAATGGCTCGGACCTGTTTCTGTGGGTATTGATGCCGCTGGCATTCGTGCTGGTAATGTGGACGATCATGCGGCGATCGTCGGATCCGTTTTCCAGCGGCGGGATGATGGGTGGTTTCATCCGCAGTCCGGCCCGGCGGTTTGAAAAGAGCGACAAATCTGTCACGTTTGATGAAGTGGCCGGGCTGAAAAACGCCAAGCAGGATCTTCAGGAGGTCGTTGAGTTCCTGAAGAACCCCAAACGATTTACGAAACTTGGAGCGAGGATTCCGAAGGGCGTTCTTCTGGTCGGGCCTCCGGGAACCGGCAAGACGCTGCTGGCTCGGGCAACTGCCGGAGAGGCCGGCGTTCCGTTCTTTTCGATCAACGGATCTGAGTTCATACAGATGTTTGTCGGCGTCGGTGCGACGCGCGTCCGCGACTTGTTCAAGACCGCCCGCGAGACTGCACCGTGCATCATCTTCATCGACGAAATCGACGCTGTGGGTCGTGTCCGCGGGGCGGGCGTGGGCGGCGGTCACGACGAGCGCGAGCAGACTCTGAATCAGATTCTGTCCGAGATGGACGGATTTCAGCAGGGTGACACCGTGATCGTGCTCGCTGCGACGAATCGTTCGGATGTGCTTGATCCGGCCTTGCTTCGGCCAGGTCGGTTTGACCGGCATGTGACCGTTGATCGCCCTGCAAAGGACGGTCGCCTCGGGATTCTGAAGGTTCATACGCGCAAAGTCCCTCTGGCCGAAAACGTCGATCTCGAAGCACTTGCAAAAACGACGATGGGTTACAGCGGAGCCGAGCTGGAGAAATTAGTGAACGAAGCCGCCTTGAAGGCGGCTCGCGAAGACAAACGTTCAGTGGAAATGGTCGACTTCCGATATGCGCAGGACCTGATCACGATGGGCGCGCCGCGGGACGAGAAGCCTGATGAAAAAGAGAAGAAACTCACGGCCTGGCATGAAGCCGGACACGCCGTTCTGGCGTGGGCTCAGGACGGTATGGACCCGGTTCATAAGGTATCGATCATTCCTCGCGGCCGGATGCTCGGCGTGACGCAGCTCATGCCGGAAACAGAATCGTACAATCTCGGCGAACGCCTGCTGAAGGCCCGCATTGTGATGACAATGGGCGGGAGAGCGGCGGAAAAAATGGTGTTCAACGAATACTCCGCGGGGGCTCAGGGCGACATCGATCAGGCCACGCAGATCGCACGTCGGATGGTAGCCAGCTGGGGGATGTCTGAAGTGATCGGGCCGGTCGCATTCCGGCAGTCGGAGGAGCATCCCTTCCTTGGAAAGGAAATGCACTCCTATCGCGAATTCAGCGAAGAGACCACGCATGTGATCGACATGGAAGTCCAGCGGATCATCAAAGAAGCCCACGACACGGCCGGGCGTCTGCTGACGGAGCATCGGCAGAAACTGGACGCTCTGGCAGAGGCTCTGCTGGAAGCGGAGAATCTGGAACGCGAAGATGTGGAGAGAATCCTCGGAGAAAGGCCGGGCAACGCAACCGTACCGACAACTGCATCCCGGGGAATACAATAGTCATCCGACGTCTCGCCTGGGCAAAACGAGGCTATCGCAGATTCGTAAAGAGATTACTGCCGCATGGATTCGCGGCGGCTGACCTGATATTGCGATTCTGTCCGATCACCGAACTGTCGTGCATGACGAGAACCCCGCATGGAAGTCAGAGACCGAGTCATAATCGTCACGGGGGCCGGTCGCGGCATCGGCGCGGCAATGTGCCGCCAGTTCGCTTCCGCTGGTGCCGCACTGGTTGTTGTTTCCGACCGGGACGAACAGGCGGCGAAATCCGTTGCTGCCGGGATCGGCGATTCAGGCTTCGCGATCCGCTGCGATGTGTCGTGCGAAAATGAAGTGCAGATCCTCGTTGAGACTACGATCGATCGCACGGGGCGACTCGATATTCTCTGCTCG
>JANNGQ010000144.1:0-3268 GCA_031403975.1 Planctomycetota bacterium | reverse complement strand
GTCGTCGTTGTCAAAGCGCCGGCGCGATCGTAAACTCTCAGCACCATGTCGGCGACATCCGCTCGTATAAACCCGACAGACATGACGTGAACTCTTGCTGCAGACTCTTCCAGAAATCCTCTGTGTGAATCATAGGCCCGCCGGACAATTGCTGGAAACAAAAGAACCGCGATTGAGCCGCTGGTTCGCAGAAGATTCAGGGCTCTCGGCAGGATCTGTAAACTCAACCGCCGGTTTGCGTGTTCACCAGTCCAGATTCGGCATATCATCGTCGACTTCCTGATTCCGTCGTCTGTCGCAGAGGATCTTCGCCGTGACTCCGCTCGCTCGTACGTTTCTGCTCTCCGTCATGGTCCTGTGTCTGTTCAGCATTGTGTCGGCGGCGGAACCGCGCGCCGTTCAGGATGCGTATCCGAGAGGCGAATGGGTGTCGCTGTTCAACGGCCAGGATCTGACGGGCTGGACGCCCAAGATCCGGCATGCTGCGCTCGGCGAGAACTTCGGCAACACGTTCCGCGTTGCGGACGGCCTCCTGCAGGTGCGCTACGACGGCGGCGGATATGAAAAATTTGGTGAACGTTTCGGTCACCTGTTCTTCAAAGACAGCTTTTCGAATTACCGCTTTCGAGTCGAATACCGCTTCGTCGGAGATCAGTGTGCTGACGGCCCCGGCTGGGCGACTCGCAACAGCGGCGTGATGATCCATGGCCAGGATCCGAAGACGATGTCACAGGACCAGGACTTTCCGGTTTCGATCGAAGTGCAGCTGCTCGGAGGCAACGGCAAGGACAAGCGCACCACGTCGAACCTCTGTACTCCCGGAACAAACGTCGTGATGCACGGCGAACTGAAACTTCAGCACTGCATGAATTCCGCGTCGAAGACGTATCACGGTGAGGATTGGGTGACGGCAGAAATCGAAGTCCGCAGCAGCGAGGTCATCCGGCATCTGATCGATGGTGAGGTGGTGCTCGAATACAACCAGCCGCAGCTCGACAAACGCGACGCCAACGCGAGGGCACTGATCAAGGATGACAATCTGCTCCTGACCGGCGGCACGATCGCGCTGCAATCCGAAAGCCACCCGATCGACTTCCGCAAGGTGGAGATCATGGTGTTGGAAGAATAGTCTCGCTGCAGGACGGTTGAGACAAATATGACAGCCTCAGCAGGCACATCCCATGTGCCACAGCGATGCCGGCAGATGAATCCCCGGTCAACGGCATTCGGAGAAGGCCTTCTACTTTCCGAGTGCATACAGGTGCGTAAATGTCCTCAGGAACAGCCGACCGTCAGCCGCGGACGGAGAGGCTCGTGTTCCTTCGGCCAGGTGGTTTTTTGAGATCATCTCGAACGAATCCGCCGCTCGGATGACGGTCGTGTCGCCTTCTTCGTTGCTGAAGTAGATCAGGCCATTGGCAGTGATCGGCGACGACGTAAATGTGCCTTCCAGCCTGTCCTTCCAGACTTCTTCGCCGTTGGCGGCATTGACGCAAGTCAGGACTCCGTTGTTGGCGATGCTGTAGATGCGGTCGCCGATGAGGACCGGGGCACTCAGATCGGAGTTTCCTTTGTCGCGATTCCAGACGACGTGCGATTGCGAAACATCGCCTCGAGTGGATTCATCCAGCCGGACACTCAGCAGGTTGGATCTTCCGGAACCTGTGTTCAGGATGGCATAGTTTCCGAAAAACGACGGTGGTGAAGAGCCGTTGTAGTCGTCATGGCGGATCGTCCAGAGTTCTTCGCCGGTCAGTGCGTCGTAAGCGAACGCTGCTTTGGAGCCCATCGAAACAACCTGAGCCCGACCGTTGAATTCGAAGATGCCTGGTGTGCTGTAGGCCTTGCGAAGGTCCCCTTCCAGAGTCGGCTGGCCCTTCTCATCCAGGTCGCCGTAGTCGGTTGTGCGAGCCGTTTTCCAGACGGTCTCACCGTTGATCTTATTCAGCGCCGTCAGGAATTGAGTATCAATGCCGTCGAACGACAGGATGAGCAGATCACCGTACAGAATCGGCGACGATCCCGGCCCTCGGAAATGGCGGCACTTGATGTCTCGCCGCTGCCAGATCACTTCCATTGTGTCGGGATTCAGCCGCGCAGTGCCGTAGGTGCCGAAATGGACGTAGACGGCATCACCTTCCAGAGCGCACGACGGCGATGCATACGTGTTGATCAGATTGCCCAGCGGTTCGGGTTCAGAATTCTCGAATAGCAACTTGTGATGCAGCAGGTTTCCGGTGGCCTGATCAATGCAGTCGACGAACTGCTTTGTGCCGTCCTTCGTGGCCGAGGTCAGCCAGATCTTTCCGTGACCGACAATCGGTACTGAATGGCCGAATCCCTCCAGCGGCAGCTGCCAGGCAATGTTCATCTGCGGCTCTTCCGACCATGTCGACGGCAATCCTGCTGCATCCTCCGCTGCAACATGTCCGTTCAATGTCGGACCCGTTCGTACGGGCCAGTTGATGCGGTCTGAGGCCGCGGCAAATGAACTGCATACGACGATCAGCAGCAGAATGCCACCTGCTGCCGGTGCTGGCCGAGATTCCTGAGGCAAGCTGTACGTGCGATGTGGATTGTGGTGCGTCATCTCGGGCAGGGCTTTCGAAATCAGGCTTTCGATCTTTACTGAAGCGGCTCGTGTCCGACTACAGGATTCCCGCAGGCCAGTACCTCGCCGCGGACCTGAAAGCACGATAATCGATTCCTCGCATCAGCGTCAGCGAATCAGTCACTTCGCCGGTGAATCCGGGATCCCGGCCATTGACCGAATCCGTGACAGCAACGGTCCAATCGAGTTCAGCGGCCGACCCAGCCGTTCAGCAACCTGGCGGTAAGTCGTTCCGTCCAGATAAACCCATCGCAGGACCTTTGCGGCCTCCGCAGGCAATCGCGAAAACAAGTGCTCGACCTGGTCGCGGTTTTCCACATGACGAGTCGATGGTGCTTCAGTCGAAGCAAAGTCCACCGCCGCCTGATGAGCATTCACATGTCCCATCGCCTTGTTGAAACGATGCTGCGTCAGTTTCCGGACGACAATCCGCCGGGCGATCACACCGAGATATGTTGCCAGCGAGCAGCGTCCGCGGAAGCCCCGAAGTACCGCCATGTCCCGGACAAGCAATTCGGTGAACGTGTCCGCACACAAATCTTCGATGTCGTCATCGTTCAGCTTCAGGCTGTGCGAATGGGCCGTATGATGAATGACCTGCAGGATCAGACTGTCGAACCGATCGACAAACAGCTTCCACGATCCTGTCTGTCCGGC
>JANNGQ010000143.1:0-3167 GCA_031403975.1 Planctomycetota bacterium | reverse complement strand
GGCCGCGGCAGACTGGGAGCCTGCCCCACGGAGGCCCTGGCGGCCTTCGCGATCTCCGGATCGTCACTTTCAGAAAGCAGATCCTTCAGCTGCGCATGCAGATCCACCCATTCTCGCATCCGCATGAAAGAGAGAAAGTTCTGCTGACACCATTTGCGAATATGGCTGTTTGAGAGCGTCGCCTGCTTCTCATGCCATGCATCCCAGAGATTCAGAATCGTCAGAAAATCGGAATCGCGGTTCAAAAACTTTCGATGGGCCTCATCAGCGGCTTGCTGTTTCTCGATCGGTCGTTCGCGGGGGTCCTGACTTTCCAGCAGCGCGGCGATGGCGAGGACCTCCGGGAGTGCGTGTTCATCGACGGCGGCGAGAATCATCCGGCTGATACGAGGATCGACTGGCAGTTTCGCCATGCGACGACCGATCTCCGTGAGTTCGCCGTCGGTCGTGATCGCTCCGAGTTCTTCCAGCGTCTTGTATCCTTCGCGTACGGTCGTCGGTCGCGGCGGGTCGAGGAACGGGAAGTCTTCAATGCTGCCAAGTTTCAGATTCAGTGTGCGCAGAATGACGGCCGCGAGGTTGACTCGCTGAATCTCAGGTGCGGTGAAGGCTTCGCGGCTGTCGAAATCTTCCTTGCTGTAAAGTCGAATGCAGATCCCCGGCCCGATTCGCCCGCAACGTCCGGCGCGCTGATTGGCCGATGCCTGTGAAACGGGTTCGATGGGCAGTCGCTGCATCCTCGACCGGGCCGAATACCGGCTGATGCGAGCCGTTCCCGTGTCAATGACCGAGCGAATTCCTGGCACGGTCAGCGACGATTCGGCCACGTTCGTCGCGAGCACAATCCGTCGATGACCATAGGGCGAGAAGACTCTGGTCTGATCGGCCATTGAAAGCCTTCCGAACAGCGGAACAATTTCTGTCGGGAACTGCGGCGTGTCGCCTTGAAATCGCCGACCGCTGAGAACTCTGTCGACTTCGCGAATGTCGCGCTCCGTCGGAAGAAAGATGAGAATGTGTCCGTCGTCGATCGATGTCAGCTGTTGCACGGCATCTGTGATGCCGTCCAGCCAGTCGCGCGGTTGACGATCGTCGTTAAGAAGCCCGGCTTTTTCAAAAAGCCGGGCTTCTGTTACGGCATCGTCCAGCGGCTGGTAGATGATCTCTACGGGATACGTCCTCCCGGAGATCTGCAGTACCGGAGCGGGCTTGTGCTGAAAAAGGAGTCTGGAACTCTGCGGCAGCAGTACTTCGCCGTGACCAGCGGATGCCTCCAAAGTTCCAGACACCGTTTCCAACACGCTGCAATCCGTTCCGAAGTGGTCTGCAAACCTCGCCGCGTCGATTGTGGCCGACGTGATGATGACCTTCAGATCACGCCGTTTCGGCAGCAGTCGCTTGAGATACCCGAGCAGAAAGTCGATGTTCAGCGATCGCTCGTGGGCTTCATCAATAATGATTGTGTCATACTGGTCCAGAAATCGATCGGTCTGAGTTTCCGCCAGCAGAATCCCGTCTGTCATCAGGCGGATTCGCGTATTCGGCCCGCTGCTGTCGGTGAATCGGATGCGAAAGCCGATTTCATTTCCCAGTCGGCCGTTCATCTCTTCGGCCAGTCTCGCCGCGACTGATCGCGCGGCGATGCGACGTGGCTGAGTATGCCCGATGACTCCCAGGAGGCCTCGTCCCATTTCGATCAGGATCTTCGGTAACTGCGTTGACTTGCCGGAGCCCGTTTCTCCGCAGAGCACGATCACCTGATGATCGCGGATTGCGTCGGCAATTTCCTGACGGCGGGTTACAACCGGCAAATCCTGATCCCACTCCAGCCGGGGTTTCCACGCGGCTCGCTGCTCACGTCGCTGGAGTGATTTCGTCAGCTGATCCTGCAACTTATTCAGCAACCGATCAAACGGCTTGCCGGACTTTTCGGACTGCTTCACCGCCCGCAGCATGTTGCGCAGCGAAAACTGATCTGCCTGCATGGCCGTGCTGATGGAAAGTTCGATCTCTCGGACAGGAGTCATCGCGGCGAAGAACCGGGCATCAGAAGGCGATCAGCAGGTCTGCCGATCGCGGAAACGGAATGTCACGACGTCTTCTTCTTTGGCCGGAACTGATGCGTAGGCTGGCCAAAGACGCCTTCGGCGGCCTCCATGAGGGTTTCGGAAAGCGTCGGATGAGCATGGATGCTGTCGGCAAGGTCACGCGCGGTGGCTCCCATTTCGATGGCGAGCACAGCTTCGGCGATCATTTCGCCGGCTCCCGCGCCGACGATGCCGACGCCGAGGATGCGCTGTTTCGTTGGTTCGACGATCAACTTGGTGATGCCTTCTGTCCGAGCCAGTGACTGGGCGCGGCCGGAGGCCGCCCAGGGGAATCGATGCACGGAGATTTCTGTTCCCTGTGCTTTCGCTTCCGTTTCCGTGATGCCGCACCAGGCCAGTTCGGGGTCCGTAAAGACCACGGCCGGGATGGCGATGTTGTCAAATTCAACGGGCTCTCCGACCAATGTCTCGGCCGCGATTTTGGCCTCTCGAGTCGCTTTGTGAGCCAGCATCGGTTCTCCGGCGACGTCGCCGATCGCCATCAGCTTCGGGTCGGCGGTCCGCTGATTCCGATCGATTCTGAGGAAACCTTTTTCGTCAATCAGGACTTTGGTCGTTTCAAGCCCCAGACCGCGGCTGTTGGGGCGCCGACCGACCGACACGAGGACTCTGTCAAAGGTCTGCAGCGGATCGACACCTTCACCTTCGAGACTTGCGACGATGCCCTCCGCAGTGGCCTGGAGTCGTGCAACTTTCGTATTCAGGTGTATCGCGCTGAATTGCTGAGCCAGTCGCTTCTGCAACGGCGTCACCAGATCCCGGTCAGCGCCGGGCAGTAGGCCGGCCGTCATTTCGACCACCGTGACCGCCGAACCCAGTGCGGCATAGACCGACCCCATTTCCAGGCCGATATAGCCGCCACCGATGACCAACAGTCGTTTGGGAATATCCTTGAGTTCCAGGGCACCGGTGGGATGTGTCGGACATGCTCGAATGAGGTTGAGCTAGGGAAGTGTCAGTGCCGTCCGTGTCTCGATCGCGCAAATGAACGAGTGCAGGAACGGAATAGAAATATATTACAGGTGGTCCGATGAAAGCCCTCACGATCATGCAGCCCTG
>JANNGQ010000142.1:0-3269 GCA_031403975.1 Planctomycetota bacterium | reverse complement strand
GCCGGAATTGCGGATCAGATCCGACGAAAGTTCCAGCGACGGAAAGCGGGTGAGATGCCCGGCCTTCTGAGCCGCCGTCTGGTCAACCGAAATCCCCACATGAATATCATTCCCGGCCGTCTTGCGGGCTCTGGCCCCGGTCAGAAATGTGGCGCTCGCGCGGGCGTGGTCGCCGGCTCCGTCGCGGCCGGCTGTCGCGTGCTGATGATCAAGTCCGCCGATCACCTGTATGTGGTCTCGCAGAGAGTTGAGCGGAGCCATTGACGTGTTCAGAGTAAAGTCTTCCGTGGGGAACCAATGCTCCTGCTGAACTCCGTTAGGGATGGACATAAAGGCCATTCTCAGCGGAGCACCGGTCGCCGTGGTGGCCATGCTGCCGGCATTCTTCGCCTGGACTGCGAGTGTCGATCGCGACTGCAGCGACACCAGCGCGGGCAGCGCGATGGAAACTCCCATACCCCGGAGAAAACTGCGCCGGCTGTTCAGGCCGGACTGACGCGATACGTGGCGATTCATGGATAAATTCCTGTGCATTTCCGTAGGATGGGTCTTCTGACCTGTCCTGATTCTACTGGTTGAGATGTCTGACGCGACAGTCAACCTCCAAGCGCACAGCATTTGCTCTGTGGTGGCAACTCCTGCGGAAATGCGGGTCATTCCTGTCGCCGCTGATTCTGAAACGGTGCTGAGTTTACCACACCGTCGATCAGATCGCTGAATTTTCCGCCGTTGTTCTCCAATCGTGCGACAATCAGATCGACCGTATGTTCATCGGAGTATTCAAGTCCGCGACCGATGGCAAACGTCAGCATTTTCCGCGTAACACAGCGATAAAAGTCCGACGCATGCTTTTCTCGCAGGATCTGCTTCAGTTCGCGAACATCCTTAAAGGATTCACCGGTGATCAGAGTTCCCGAGGCGTCGATCGCAACAGACTTCTCTTCAGTCCGCCAGCTTCCCAGCGCGTTGAAATTCTCCAGGGCAAATCCCAGCGGGTCCATACGAGCGTGGCAGGACGCACACAGCGCAGACTCGCGATGCGCCGCCAGGAGCTCGCGCTGAGTTGGCTCACGTTCGCCGAATCGTTTTGCGGATTCGTCGAGATCCGGAACGCCGGGCGGAGCGGGCGGCGACGGAGTTCCCAGAATATTCTCAAGGATAAACAGACCTCGTTTCACCGGAGACGTCCGTGTCGGATTCGAAGTCACCAGCAGCATGGATGCATGGCTCAGGACGCCGCCGCGAGGACTGTCCGGCGAAAGTTCGACGCGCCGCATTTCATCGCCCTCAACGTTCGGGATGCCGTAGTGCTTTGCGAGATTCTCGTTGACGAACGTGTAGTCGCTGTCGAGCAGATCCAGAAGGCTGCCATTTTCGCGGGCGATGTACTCCACACACATTTCCGTTTCACGCTGCATCGAGTGCTTCAGATCGGCATCGTACACTTCCGTGATGGCCCGAAGTTCGCGAAACCGGTCCCGGACTTTCTGCTCTTCGGGCGTCAGTTCGTGAGAAGACGACCGACCACGGCGACCGCGAAATTGAGCCTGCAGAGATTCAAATTCTGCCTGATATCCCAGTACCGCAATCGGGTCCACGGAGACCTGCGTTACATCGCGAGTTCTCAGCCACTGTCCGACAAAGTTGCGCAGAAAGTCGTTCGCCCGTTCGTCCCGCATCATGCGGGCAACCTGCGAGGAAAGCTGCTTCCTGAGCTGCCCCTTCTGAGCCAGTTCAAAAAGTTCTTCATCCGGCATCGTGGACCAGAGAAAATACGACAGCCGCGACGCCAGAGCCTGTTCGTCAATGCTGGAAACACGTGCGACGCGTTCGTTCACCGGGGCCGTGTCCGATTCACTCAGGGATTCCAGTCGAAACAGAAAGCGAGGCGATGCGAGAACACCGACCATTGCCTGGGCGATCCCTGCCTCAAACGATGAACCAGGCTGCTCCCAGGCCCGATCAGCGATCGTCACCAGTCGCTCGACCGTAGATTCCTCAACACTGCTGCGGAATGCGCGAGTTGCAAACCTGCGGAGAATCTCCGCCGCATATTTACGGCGTGCGACGGATTCCGTCGGTGGTTCTTCGCGGGGAAAGAATCGAGCGTAATTCTCAGGATGAACCAGCGTCGCCGTCCCCTGTGGTCCTTCGATGCGGATAGAACTGACTTCGAACCTCGCGTAGGTTGATTCGCCGGAACCTTCAGTTCTGCTTTCGTCAGCGTCCGTCGGCGGAATAGGAATCAGTTCAAACGTCAGTTCATGATCGCCGGCGGCCCAGTCTTCAGTGTATTCCGACAGCTGCAGCTTGTGTTCGTCCCAGCCGTATTCGTTTCGGCTTCGTTCCTGGCCGTCGATCCTGAACACAATCGTGTAACGCGACGGATCAAATTCGAACGAACCATGCTGCTTGACGCCGACCGAAACCAGGTATTTTCCTGAGGAGTCAATTCTCACGGCGTTCTTCACCTGCGCCGCCTTTGTCGATGACATTCCGTTCCCATCGTCACCTGAGGTCTCGTCGCGAAAATCGCGCCCGGAGAAACTCTGCGACGGCAACTCCCAGGTGGCTTTCGGGACGGCCCGATCGACGATCGACTGTGCTGCTCGCAGATACTTCTCCATCAGCAACGGCGAGAAACTCAGCGCGTCACCGACGTTGTCAAACCCGAACCCGGAATCGTCCGGAGGAAACAGAATGGCGGCATCGAAACGAATCCCCATCAGATCCGAGACTGTATTTCCGTATTCCGTGCGGTTCAGCCTGCGAACAGGCAGGTTCCCCGGGTCCGGATTCTCCGGGTCAATCTGAAACACGTGGAACTTGATCCAATTCGCCAGCGCTTCAGTTTCCTCAGGCGTCGGACGAGCCTTCTCTGCAGGAGGCATCATGCAAGAGCGGACGTTTTTCAGGACGTTCCACCATACCTCTGGCTTGCTCTGAGCGACTGTCTCAGACGTAAACTGATCCAGCGAGAGGCTGCCTTCCGCCGCTCCGTCGCCGTGACATTCGTAGCAATGACTCTTCAGGATTGGCAGGATCTGCGATTGATACTTGCTTTCGTCACCAAATGCGTGTTGCGAATTTCCAACAATCAGCAGTGTGGCAATACACAGCAGCCTGGCCGTGGAACTGCTTTGACCGGCCGTGCATCGATTCATGAGTCCGCGATCCATGGCTGTTGCTCCGCAGGACGGGTCTTCAGACCCGTCCAATTGACGCAAATGAAGACTTTACGGGCATCACCCCCGAAGGTCAACGACCGA
>JANNGQ010000141.1:0-5486 GCA_031403975.1 Planctomycetota bacterium | reverse complement strand
GTGAATGCGTGACAAGGAACGGATGCCGTAGGGTGACAGGAATTCATTTTCGTCGAGCAGATACTTCAGCATGCGTTCCATGCGCTCGCGGGTCGGCAGTGCCAGCAGTCTGAGGCCGCGCGCAGGACGCGTTTCATCTGCCGCGGCAGACCGCTGCATATACGTGATGTTCTGAATGCGGTCTTTGCGATGCTCCAGAAACCACTCCATCCGCCGCCGGAATCCGGGCAGCTTCTGCAACACGGTATCACTGAGAATGATGGACGTGAACAGCGGAATGATGCCGACCATGGAACGAACTCGCAGCGGAATATGCTGCCCGTTGTTGTACAGGTGGTCATAATAGAACCCGTCCTGTTCGTCCCACAGTCCGACGTCGCTGATCGAGTTCATGGCATCGGCGATTTCAATGTAGTGTTCGAAGAACTTCGACGCCATGTCAGCATACGCAGGGTTCTCGCTGGCCAGTTCCAGAGCCATCGTCAGCATCCGCGCGCAGAAGAACCCCATCCAGGCGGTGCCGTCGGCCTGGTGCAGGTGGCCGCCGGTCGGCAAAGGCTTGGAACGATCAAACACCCCGATGTTATCAAGTCCCAGAAAGCCGCCGCTGAAAACATGTTTGCCCAGCAGGTCTTTGCGGTTCACCCACCACGTAAAATTAACGACCAGCTTCTGGAACGTGCGAGCCAGAAACAAACGGTCTCGCCCGCCAGGAGGACCTGTCTGTTTGTAGACGCGCCAGCAGGCCCACGCATGAACCGGCGGGTTCACGTCACTGAAGTTCCATTCATAGGCCGGAATCTGCCCGTTGGCGTGCATATACCATTCACGCAGAAACAGGATCAGCTGTTCGCGGGCAAAGTGGTTGTCGATGTCGGCCATCGGAACCATGTGAAACGCCAGATCCCAGGCGGCATACCACGGATACTCCCACTTGTCAGGCATCGAAATGATGTCGCGGTTGAAGAGGTTTCTCCAGTCGCTGTTGCGGATCGTCTCCCGCGCCTTAGCAGCGACCGGCATATTCGGATCACCCTTCAGCCAGTCTTCAACGACATAGTGATAAAACTGCTTCGTCCACATCAGACCCGCGTACGCCTGACGCAGGACTCTCCGGGATTCTTCCGGCAGAGTCGCCGGGATCTTCTCCGCGTAGAACGCATCCGCTTCGGCTCGCCGCTTTTCGAAACTTTTTGAGAACGATTCGCCGAAGATTTCTGCAGGCGGCTCGTCGGTCTTCCACAGACGCAGCTGCAAAGTGACCTGTTCGCCGGCGCGCAGGGAAAGCCGGTAATGCGCGGCTGCTTTCGTTCCATAGTTCTTGTGGTTAATGGCGGCCGCACGGCGCCCGATGATGTAGTCGTGGAAAGCATCCTTCCAGAATTTCCCGACGAGCGATTTGTCGTGCAGATACTTCGGATTGGACTCGTTCTCAGTGAACAGCCACTGAGCCGCCTTGCCGTCCGGAGCCGCGTCAGCAGCGAAACTGAATCTGCACAGTGTGGCATGTTCGGCAATGATCCGGTCGTCCGGCTGGAGGCTCATCCGGGGTTTCGCCCAGCAGCCTTCATGAGTACAGCCCCACGTCCAGGTATTCCGGAACCACAGCGTGGGCAGGACATGGATGGTCGCCAGCGCAGGTCCGCGATTGACGACTGTGACACGGATCAGAATATTGTCCGGCGTTTCTTTTGCGTACTCTGCGAACACATCAAAGTAACGGTTGCTGTCAAAGGCCCCCGTGTGAGGCAGTTCCAGTTCCGGCAGACTCCGGCTGCGGTGCTGATTCTCGGCGACGAGCTTCGCATATGGAAACTCTCCCTGCGGGTACTTGTAGAGTGCCTTCAGATAGGAATGCGTCGGCGTCGAATCGAGATAGAAGTACTCTTCTTTGACATCTTCCCCGTGATTTCCTTCGTGACCGCTGACTCCGAACAGCCGCTCCTTCAGGATCGGATCACGTCCGTTCCATAGCGCCAATGCGAAACACAATCGGCACTCTCGGTCTGTAATGCCCAGCAGACCGTCCTCTCCCCAGCGGTACGCTCGCCCCCGCGCATGATCGTGAGGAAACGACGTCCAGGGGGTCCCGTCGTGAGAATAATCTTCACGAACAGTGCCCCATTGCCGCTCGGACAGGTATGGACCCCAGCGCTTCCAGTTGGCACCATCGACACGCGATTCTTCCTGCTCGAGCCGCACAAGCTCGGCAGTTCTGGTTTCAAGTTCGGTCATTGAGATAGGCGGACGGGATGCGAAGTGCAGAAAACCCTGTCGATGGCAGGATTGTTGACGGCGAATGCGAGTTGTAGGCGGATCTCGACTCTGAGGCACGGCTGCAGCATGACAAATCTGAGCCTGGGAGCTCACGTGCGGATACCTCACAGGGTGAATGCTGATCGCTTCGGTCCTCACCGTCAGGCGTTTACACTGTCTGAGTCACCGAAACAGTCCCCGACAGGATTTTCGAAATGCCCCGCTCTCCGCAAGTGTTCTACTGCCGTCGACTCGTACCGCTGTTCGCCCTTGTGGTCAGCGTCAGTACACAGGGCTTGAGCGACGAACCTTCCCGTGTGAAAGCTCCGAGCGCCTCGCCGAGTGAGCTGTCGCCGATCCGCATCGGCGAAAATGACTGGCCATGGTGGAGAGGGCCTCAGCACAACGGAATTGCAGACAGTGGCCAGCACCCGCCGATTCACTGGAGCGATACTGAGAACATTGTCTGGGTCGCAAAGATTCCCGGACGCAGCCATGGATCACCGATCGTCGTCGGCGATCAGGTGATTCTCACGGCTGCCGATCATGACCGCGGACTTCAGACAGTCCTGTGTTTTGACAGAACGACCGGCACACAACTCTGGGAATCCGTCGTACACAAAGGCGGGCTGGACGTAAAGAATAACGAAAAATCTTCTATGGCGTCGGCTTCAGCTGCCTGTGACGGAGAGCGGATTTTCGTCAATTTTCTGAATGGCGATTCGGTCTTCATGTCTGCACTCGACCGCAACGGAAAGAATCTGTGGAAGACAAAGGTCTCTGGTTATGTCAATCATCAGGGTTTTGGTTCCTCACCGCTGCTGTATCAGGATCTGGTGATCGGCGTCGCTGACAACAAAGGAGGCGGAGCCATCGCAGCGATGAATCGCGGCACCGGCGACGTGGTCTGGAAGAAAGATCGTCCGGCAAAGCCCAATTATTCGTCTCCCGTGATCCTGAACGTGACCGGCAAGGATCAGTTGTTCCTGACCGGCTGCGATCTTGTCACCAGCTTCGATCCTCTGACCGGCGAAACAATCTGGGAGATCGAAGGGGCCACGACGGAATGCGTGACAACGACCGTCACCGATGGTCTCCACATTTTTACCAGCGGCGGATATCCAAAGAATCATGTGTCGGCTGTTGCCGCAGACGGTTCCGGCAAGATCGTCTGGGAGAGTCCGACGCGATCCTATGTGCCATCGCTGCTGACTCGTGATGGTCACCTGTTCGCCGTGATGGATGCCGGAATCGCGATGTGCTGGAAGAGCGAAACGGGAAAAGAAATCTGGAAGGGACGGCTGGACGGAACCTTCAGCAGTTCACCTGTGATGGTCGGCGATCTGATCTATGCGGCCAACGAAGACGGTCGAACATTTGTCTTCAAAGCGTCGACGGAAAAGCTGGAGATTGTCAGCACGAACCAACTCGGCACCAGTGTGTTTTCCACGCCTGCCATCTGCGGAGGCCGGATCTACAACCGTGTCTCGGTCGACACCGATGGCAAGCGTCAGGAGTTGCTGTACTGCATCGGTGAGTAATGTGCGCCATGGATTCCAGATAAACATATTCGCAGAGCGAATACATGGCTGAAGGTCTGATGAGTTTCGGACCCCGGTCCGCTCTCCTGCCCGCTCTCCTGCCCGCTCCCGCCTCAGAAGGAACGTCGCTCATGCAGAGTCACGAAATCGAATACGAGATTTTCGGCGATGACATGCAGCTGGTCGAAGTCGAACTGGACCCGCACGAAACCGTCATCGCGGAGGCCGGGGCGATGAATTACGTCGAGGACGGAATCAACTTCGAAGCGCGGATGGGCGACGGCAGCGAGGCGAATCAAGGACTGATGGGCAAACTTCTGGGCGCGGCGAAGCGGAAGCTGACCGGCGAGTCTATCTTCATGACGCATTTCACAAATCACAGCAGCCAGAAACGTAAAGTCGCGTTTGCCGCACCGTTTCCGGGCAAGATCATTCCGATCAACCTGGCAGAAGTCGGCGGCACCGTCATCTGTCAGAAGGATTCATTCCTCTGCGCAGCAATGGGCACTCGCGTAAGCATCGCGTTCACGAAGCGCCTGGGAGCCGGCTTCTTCGGCGGCGAAGGATTCATTCTGCAGAAACTTCAGGGCGACGGCCTCGTGTTCATTCAGGCTGGCGGCACCGTCATGCGGAAAGACCTGAAAGGTGAAACGCTGCGGGTCGATACCGGCTGCATTGTCGGATTCGCGGGCGATATCGACTACGACATCCAGCGTGCGGGGAATCTCAAGTCGATGTTCTTCGGCGGCGAAGGCATGTTCCTGGCGACTCTGAAGGGCCACGGAACCGTACTGCTGCAGAGCCTGCCGTTCGCTCGTCTGGCCGATCGGATACTCCAGAATTCCGGCCCCGGCGGCGGTGCGGAACAGGGTTCCGTCCTGGGAGCACTCGGAAACATGTTCGGCGACTGATGCCTCGTTCGATTGTCCCAGGTTCTCCCTGACGACCCCATCCAGCTCGGCTGGATGGTGAAGATGATGGAGAGCTATCCGCGCACGACCCGCAACCCCACTCAAGGCTCTGCTGCTCGACGATGTCCGAATGATTGCGGCTTTTCCCAGGCGGCTGCGACGTCCGCGTGTTTCACAAGGAATTCTCGAAGTTCCTCGGTCGTCGCCGTCAGTCTTACCGACTTTTGCGATCCAGTACCTTCCAGCCGGTGCGATACAATGTCCGGGTGCTTCTGTATGAAAGACGAATCGAGCTGGGAGCCTATCAATTCGCTGTCCATGCGGTCGATCTTCCAGAAAATGTAGCTTCTCGGTTCTTCATGGGTGAGCGGAAAGGTGAGGAACAAGTGGTCCCCAAGTTTCACCAAGTGCGCCTCGATGGCTTTTTCGTCATCCTTCACTGGTTCGGGCTTCTCGCCTTCAGTCTGCGGTTTCGGAACACGGAAGCCCCAGATGAGGTACGTATTCGAGTCTGGAGCCTTCCGCTCGCACCGCGCGAACTCCTCCTCGATGTAGCGCTCACGAAGTGGTGAACTAATGATGACGTGGTCGTTAATTGTGATTCGATAATCGTAGTAGGTTTCTGTCTCGGCGTCGGTCATCACCCAATCGCCCAGCAGTTTTTGATCGAACGTTGCGCCCTCCCCCTTTGGTCCGACCAGGTCGTTTGTAGAGTCAACGCACCCGACGCTGCAGATCGCTGCGACGAGAAGCAGCGAGAGACGCAAAGTGACCATTG